>NZ_JBQGAN010000011.1:0-136951 GCF_056542865.1 Ruegeria sp. AA6 | reverse complement strand
ATTTGGGAGCGCGTTTGCCAAGGCGCCGGTAACCCAAACAGTGGACGACTTTTGCTCCGCCCAATGGCAGACTTTCTCACCGCCGTTGACATACCTAGGTTTATGACATCCACGCCTTTGGCAGCTAAAGCCCCCGCACGCGCCAGAACGGCAAAGGCATTTTCCTCGCCAATGCGGTCGAAATTCGCGACTGTTTGCATGCCGGTCCACTTTGCTGTTTTACTCTAGTTTTTGCGGATTGCACGTGGGTTGGCAAGATGCGGTGCAACGGAAAACTCTACACTGCTTGCTGGCCCGTAGGGGACGGCGGCTTGGTCCGCGCAGCAGACACAAAATCAATTTTGCCGATTGGCCGCATCGAGTCCAAAACAACAGATTTATTGTTTGCATTGAAAACCTGTGTTTCAAAAGGGATAGCACGACGCGACCATTTGTCGATCGTATGTCTTGTCGGATTAAATTGTTCTGACGGTCGTGTCAGAAAAACTTGGGTTGTGACGGGCACACCTGCCGTTCCGATGACGAGAACGCGAGATGCAGCATTTCGGGCGTGTGAGGGGGTTGCAGAAATTCGCTGCTGCACACTCTTTGGTCTACAACCACTTTAACCTGGATAAACCTTTCACCAACCGGAGCACCTTTAAGTTAACACGCATCGCCGCTCTCGCAATGTGGCGTAAACTTTGCACTGGATAGAGGGCAGTTATACCGGCATAGCTGAGACTGGTTTGAATTGATTGACAGCAACTTAAATCAGTAGCCGAAACACAGGAACCTTACCTGCCAGTCCTTTGAATTCCTGATCCCTCAAAAATTGTGTTTTCTTGGATGTTCCTAACGCTTCAACAATCGACGCATCGACTAGTGTTTCGGCAGCCTCCGCGTGTTCACATAGGCGAGCTGCAAGGTTTGGTACTTCTCCAATGGCTGCATAGTCGAACCGACCTTCAAATCCGATACAGCCAATAGTGGTTTCACCCTTGGCGATACCTATTCCGAGACCTAAGCCCGATCCCCCCTTTTGAAAGGGACCAAGCGCGTTTGCGACAGCGACATGCAGCTCGCTCGCAAAGGTGACAGCCTGGCCCGCAGGATCGCGTGCCGGCAGCGGGGCATTAAATAGAACAACGATACCGTCGCCTAAGAAACGCTCAAGTGTGCCCTGATGTCGTTCAATCAATGGTCCAACGCAATTGTGAAATACGTTGAGGGCTTCCAGCACTACTCGAGGCTCAGAGGCTTCCGTAAAAGCCGAGAATCCCCTTAGATCTGCAAACAAAACGACGATGTCCGCTCTTCGGTTCTTAAGAATAGCACTGTCGTCACCAACCGAAATAATTTCTTCTGCCACTTGCCTTGGTAGGAAACGGCGCAAGCGATTGAACCGCTCAATCTGATTAATCTGTTGATTTACTCGTTTTTCGAGTTCCTTGTTCCAGCTCTGCACCTCGTCATGCAAAGCTTTTATTCGAAGCATTGAACGTACACGAGCAATGAGAGCGATGGTGTCGACTGGTTTGGTGAGATAGTCATTTGCACCAGCCTCAAGCCCTTGCACCATATCTTCAGTGTTCGAACGAGCTGTTACCAGAACTACCGGAATAAAGGGGATTAGGGGGTCCATTCTCAACCTTCGACAGACTTCGAAACCGTCCAGCTTAGGCATCATTACGTCTAGCAAGATCAAGTCGGGCAAAAAATCAATAGCTTTTTCTAGCGCGTCTTCGCCATCTATGGCCTCGGCGGTACTATAACCATTCGCGTTAAGGCGCATTGTCAGCAGGTTGCGATTGTCTTGCTGGTCATCGACAATCAAAATGAGTGGTGGGTCTTTCATTTTATCATTCAGACCTCTCCAACGAACGTTATGACTTTGGCTAGCAGAGCACGCGGACTGTAGGGCTTGGCAACATAATCATCGCATCCGGCTTCCCGTGCTTTTGTTTCGTCGCCAGACAAGGCAAAGGATGTTACCGCGATGATTGGAATGTTCGCGCCTTTGGGATGCTTCTTTATCCGGCGAGTGGCATCGTAACCGTCTAATTCTGGCATCTGAATATCCATCAAGATTAGATCGGGCTTTTCAGCAATCGCTCGATCTACTCCTTGCGCTCCGTTTTCGGCCTCTAGCACTTCGAAGCCGTGACTTCCTAGAAGGTCTCGAAGTATGCGTCTGTTGTCGGTCTGGTCTTCTATAACAAGTATTCTTTTAGACATGCTCAGCTCCTCGTAACCTGGACGGGGAGTACAACAGTGAATGTCGAACCGTTGCCAAGGCTGCTGGCGACTTCAATTCGCCCACCGTGCATTTCTGCGATCTTTCGAGAGATAGACAGACCAAGGCCAGTACCCCCGGCGGCACGCGTAGATGAAGCGTCAGCTTGCTTGAATTCCAGGAAAACCTCATCAATTTGCTCTGCGGCAATTCCAACTCCCGTATCAATTACGGTTACTACAAACCGCCGATTATGGTGCGCCAAGTTTATTTCGACGTAACCCTTGTCAGTGAACTTTACGGCATTTCCGACGATGTTAAGTAAGACCTGTCTAATGCGCCCAGCGTCGCCATGCCCAGCGGGAAGTCCGCTTTCTAATTTGGTTCGGACTTCCAGTTCCTTGCTTGCTGCGATGGGTTTAATCGTGGAAACAACGTCTTTGAGGATCTCAGACATCGAATATGTGTCCAGTGTCAGTTCGAGTGCTCCGGCTTCAATCTTTGCAATATCAAGAACATCGTTGATCAATGACAGTAGGATTTTACCATTCACTTCCACCCGATGCAGCGGATCGTCGATTTTTTTGGGCACCGGGCCATAAATTCCGTCCCGGATCATTTCTGTGTATCCGAGGATCGAATTCATCGGAGTTCGCAATTCATGACTCATATTGGCGAGAAATTGCGACTTATGCAGGTTTGCAGTCTCAAGCTCATCGTACAGCGTGCCCAAACGCTCTGTCATACGATTGGCGCTGCGAGCGAGATCTCCAAGCTCGTCGGTGCTATTAATACTTGCTCGGGCGGTAAAATCGCCTTGAGCAACTTTTCTTAGCGTGACCCGGATTCGCTCAATCGTACGGATCAATGATTTGCTGATCAGGAAACCAAGCGAAATAGCAATAACGACTGCAATCCCAGCTGAGACAAGCACAATTCGCCGTGATTGATAAAACGCGTTTTGGTTAACTAATGCTTTCGAGCGCATACCGTCGCGCAAAAGCAGGTATCGTTTCTCTATGAGATTGTCCAAAGACTTAATTATTGGGACCAGTTGCAACTCGAATATTGATTTGGCAACTACAATCTGTCCAGCTTCATATTGCTCAACGATATCAAGTCCTATTCGTTTTATTTCTTGAGTTTTTCGCGACACTTCCGCGATTTCATCGTTCGAAAAAAGGCGGAGATCCGGTCGGTCCCTTGTCTCGATGAGATGACCAAGCGACTGAATAACATGCAGCTTATCTTTAAAAAAGCGTGCACTGTCGCCAAGCATGGTGTTGCCTCCAGTCTCGGCAAATATCGCTGTTCCATTCAACCAGATTTCTTGCAGACTGCTATCAAACACCTTTAGATTTGATAGCCGTACCTGATCTTGAAGCAACTCAGCAGTTCGAAGGTTCGCTTTGCGCAACTCAGATAGCCCGGTGAACGCCAAAATTAGCATTAACCCGACAATTCCAAGTAATGCGACCAGCAACTTGGTTCTTATCTTTATGTGAAACCCGCTGGGTGAACTGGCAGAGGTTACATTTGGGCTATCTGCGGCTTTCACGAAATCAGAAGTTTCGGCAGTCATGCAATCGGTCCCGACAGTATTGATCGGATATGCAATTGATTAATTATGCATCAGAAATGCCAGAACGCAAAACCATTGAAAAAACTCAGGAAAGTTGAATAGTTATGCCTATGGGGAAAAGCGTCTTGTGAATTGGAACTTTCGGCTCGTTACCGACACTTGCTTCTACCAGTATGAAATCCCGCTGTTGGAAGATACACCTTACAATGCTGCGGTGTTTCCATATCTGGTAGCCACTTTTGGGGTGAGGTCGATGGCACTCAACATGCGTCCGAAAGTGCTGGAAGCCATTTTAAAGAAACGCCCAAACAGTAGCCCAAAAACAAATGGCTAGACAATTGGGTGAGTATCGGTGTGCAGCCAGCCTTTAAAGAAGCCTCGAGCGCAAACTTTTCTATCGTAACAGTTTTTGTCGCTTGGGCCAAAGCGAAACCGCAGCTACAATCTAGGTCGCTCTAGTCACCTGCAACTTTTCGCAATTTCCTAGGATCAGGTCAGCGCACCGTTCGCCCAGCATCATGGCAGGTGCGTTTGTGTTGCCGGCGTTGATGTCGGGCACGGCTGACATGTCGCACACCCGCAGGCTCTCGATCCCGCGCACACGCATCCTGGCGTCCAGCACGGCCATTCCGTCGCCGTCCCGGCCCATTTTGGCGGTGCCCGCAGGGTGATAGTTGGTTTTTACGAACCGCTTGCAGTGTGCTCGCAGCGTTTGGTCGTCATCCCCTGTCGGAATGACGATTTCGCGGATCCTTTGCGCGAGCGGGCCCGACGCGAATGCTTGACGAAAGAACCGCTGCCCCTGGATCATCTCCTGCATGTCGTCTTCATGCTTCAGAAGGTTGGGCGAGACCACCGGCATGGCGAGAGGATCGGTCGAGCGAAGCCGAACCTCTCCGCGTGATTTCGGTTTGACTACGACGGTCGTAACGGTCAGGCCAAAGTCATCCTGCACCTCGTCCAGCGCGTCGCGATCCAGATAGACGATGGGCACGCAAAAGGCTTGAATGGTCGGTTCTCCATCGGGGTTAGACGGATTGACGAAGGCACCAGCTTCGACCCCGGCCGAAGTCACCGGGCCGCTGCCGAACAGTTTGAACTGTATGCCGTTGCGAAGCATCCGCCAGCCCTCACCTTGTTTGAAATATCCGTATGGACCGTTGGCAAAGGCAGTGATGGGAACTTCGGGGTGGTCGATCAGGTTCTGACCGACCCCGGGCAGTGGGCAGGCCACGGGAATACCGTATTCGGCAAGATGTGCATCCGGTCCGATACCCGACAGCATTAGAATTTTCGGTGTGACCAGAGCGCCCGCCGCAAGGACAACCTCACCATCACACCGCACGGTGTGCGACCCGCGTTTGTCGCGATACTGCACCCCGACGGCCCTTTCGTTTTCGATGATGACTTTGCTGACCGTTGCGCCAAGCCGGATGGTCAAGTTCGGGTTTGTCTCAAGTGGGGCGAGGAAAGCATAGGCTGACGAGCTGCGCTTTCCGGCACGATTGGTGAACTGATAGAACCCGACACCGCGCTGCGTTGCGCCATTGAAGTCCGTGTTGAATGGTTCACCAAGTGCCTGCACCGACTGAACGAACCAACGGGACATGTCGTCGATATACCCCGGATCCGAGACCTGCACCGGACCGTCGCTGCCATGCAGGTCATTGTGAAGCCTGTTGTTGTCTTCCATCCTGCGGAAATAGGGCAGCACATCGTCCCATCCCCAACCGACCCCGTCGTTGGTCCGTCGCAGCAGGTCGTCCCACGCGTCATAGTCGGAAGGGCGACCGCGCATGTAGACCTGCGCATTCACTGACGACCCGCCGCCCAGTACGTTGGCCTGCGGAATGTCATGCACGCGGCCGTCCAGGTGGTCTTGCGGTTCGGTCTGGTGGTAGGTCATGAACTTGGACCCGTTGATCATCTTGAAAATACCCGGCGGCATGTCCAGCAACGGATGGCGGTGCGAATGCCCGGCCTCCAGCACCACAACCCTGCACTTGCCGTGGTTGACCAGTCGCGCGGCAGCTGCGGCACCGGCAGAGCCGCCGCCGATGACGATGTGATCGAAAGTTTCCGTCATGATGTCGCCTTCAGGTCCGGCGTTTGGGTTCGCTGATCGAGTCGCGCTCGACCAGTTCGCATTCAAGTTTCACGAGTGGGTGCCTCCGACCATCTGTCGGCCCGTGGAACAGCTGTTCGACGACCCAGCGTCCCATCGCCCGGGTGGGAAGGATCATCGAGGTCAGAGGCGGCGACAGGTGTCGCGCGGTTTCGTCATCGTCAAATCCGATGACCGAGATGTCCTCGGGGATGGACAGGCCAAGTTCCTTGAGCGCCTCATAGCAACCGATTGCCATGCGGTCATTCTGACAGAAAATGGCGGTTGGCGGAGAGGGCAGGTCCATCAATTCACGCGTGGCGGCATATCCGGCGCTGGGCAACCAATTGCCTTCGACAACCAAGTCCTCGTCGAATGGAATGTCCGCGGAAGCCAAGGCGTTTCTGTACCCGGTTGTTCGTCCCGCGGCGCATTCCATGAACGGCTCGCCGGTGATAGTGGCGATCCGTTTGTGCCCGGCCTTGATCAGAGCGTTGGTCGCCGTATGTCCAGCAGCGACTTCGCCGGGGATCACCGCAGGAAAAGAGAGGTCGTCGCAAAAGCAGTTCAGCAGCAGAACTGGGGTTGCGGTTTGCGTGAGGATTTCCGGAACGACCACCCGCCGGGTGAAAACGGTTGCGTAAATGATGCCCGCAACCTGTTGGTCGAGGAAATACCGGAGCGTATTGGGCTCGATCTCGGGGTCGTTTTGGGTTTCTGCCAGCAATACAAGATTTCCGGTGTCCCGAACGGCTTGTTTCACGCCGTTAAACGCGTTTACCATTTCAGGGCTCGACGCCAGATCATCCACGACAAAAGCTATGGTGCCGCCTAGTGCCGAGGGTCGACGCGCGCTGTCCTGGGGTTTCCTGAGTTGAGGGGACATGGCGTATCCAAGCGTGTTTGCGGCATCCAGTACTCGTTGCTTTGTGTCCTCGGAGATTTTGACGGAATCGTTTTTGTTGAGAACCAGCGATACCGTCGTCTGCGAGCATCCGGCGACGCGCGCAATGTCGTGCATCGTTACGCGCTGCCGGCCCGCGACTCGCCCCACACCCCTGTGCTGCCCGGCTTTGTTCGCTTGATCGTTCATCGTTCAACCTTTTTGTTCGCATTCTTTTTATCGACTATGCGGGAGGCTTGCAACTAATATTAGTCAGAAATAACTAATATTAGTGTTGACGAAATAATATTATTAGTGTTTTGATCGCAGTGCGGTCGCCGTTGTGGTCTGGCCGAGCAGGTGCGGGAGGCGAAATTGCAGTCTGTAGTGGGGGGGTTGGGTCAAGTCGTTCGGCATTCGATGTTCATCGATGGCCGCTTTACCGACTTTGGCGCGGACACGGTTGGTGTCGAGAACCCTGCAAGTGAAGAGATCGTTGCGCAAGTTCCAGATGGCGCAACCGCTCATGCGGATGCGGCGGTCGACGCGGCCCATCGGGCATTTGACTCATGGTCCTCGCGCCCGGCGATCGAGCGGGCGCGGCTGGTCCTGAAGCTCGCCGAGGCCGTCCGGGTCGACGCCACGCGGCTGGCAGCCCTGATCACGACCGAGCAGGGCAAGCCGATCTCGCAAGCTCGAGGTGAAGTGGATGCCGCCGTTACCTTTCTTTGTCATGCGGCTGAAGAGGCCCGGAGGATTTCGGGTGACATAGTGGCATCGGACAACAAGTCCGAGGAAATTCAGATCCGGCGTCATCCTTATGGGGTTGTTGTTGCGTTGACGGCCTGGAACTATCCGTTGGCATTGGCCGCCAGGAAAATCGGGCCTTCGCTGGTCGCGGGCAACACCGTTGTTCTGTTGGGGCACGAAATCACGCCGCTGTCCGGTCTTGCGATCGCCGAGCTTGCCGACAAGGTCGGGTTTCCGCCGGGTGTTCTGAATGTTCTGACAGGCAAGGGGCCGGTGGTCGGGCAGCGGTTGGTCGAACACCCCGATACGTCACTGATCACGATGACCGGCAGCACACGCGCCGGGAAAGAGATTTTTCGCGCAGCGGCCAACCGGATCAAGGTTGTCCGGCTCGAGCTTGGCGGTAAGGCTCCGCTCATTGTGATGGAGGATGCGGATATTGACGCCGCCGTTTCGGCCGCCGTTGCCGCACGGTTTGCCAATTGCGGCCAGATTTGCACCTGCAACGAGCGTATGTATCTGCATCGCGGCATTGCGGATCAGTTCTTGGAAAAATTCGTGTCCGCGGCCCGCGCTTTGTCGATCGGGGATCCGATGGAAGACTGCGATTTGGGTCCCAAAGTCAGCAAGGCCGAAGTGACCAAGGTCGCCGAGATCATCCAGCGCAGCATCGACGAAGGAGCCACGGTTCATCTTGCAGGCGGGCCCCTGACGGACGGGGCGCACCATAAGGGGCACTGGATGTCCCCGACGGTTCTTGAGGTCTCAGACAACGGCAATGCCGCGATGCAAGAGGAGGTCTTTGGCCCCGTGGCGACAGCCATGCGAGTCGAGGATTTTGATCAGGCGATAGACTTTGCGAACGACACATCATTCGGGCTGTCTGCCTATCTCTTTACGGCATCGCACCGGCGATTGATGGAGGCCCCGAACCGTTTGAATTTTGGCGAATTGTACCTGAACCGCTCCAATGGCGAGGCCGTGCAGGGATTTCACACCGGTTGGGGTCTGTCCGGGGTTGGGGGCGAAGACGGCGCTTATGGCTTCGATGGGTATCTGAGGAAACAAACGACTTACATGAATTGGGCATGACCTAATACTCGCGGTCAAAACGGAGGCGACCGCACCAATGGAGGAGGAATAACCATGAAACGCAGAACTCTTTTGATCTCGACGGTTGTGGCGGGTGCACTTTTGGGCACCACGGTGATCGCGCAGGATTTGCCACAGCTTGAGCAGAAGGATCGCTACAAAGTCGGCTTTGCGCAGATGGAGTCGAACAACCCGTGGCGCATCGCCGAGACCAAATCGTTCCATGACACGGCCGAAGCCTGTGGCTGGGATCTGATCGCGACGGATGCGGCCGGATCTGCGGCAAAGCAGGTTGCGGATGTGGACAGCATGATCGCCCAAGGCATCGACGTTCTGTTCCTTCCCCCGCGGGAAGAAAAGCCTTTGATCCCAGCCGTTATGAAGGCCCGTGCTGCGGGAATCCCGACCTTTTTGGTGGACCGCTCGGTTGATCCGGCCGTAGCCAAGCCTGGCGAGCATTTCGTAGCGTTCCTGGGGTCGGATTTCATCGATCAGGGCAACCGGGCGGCACAATGGCTGATGGAGAATTTCGACGGCGACAAGGGCGTCATCGTCCAGTTGGAAGGCACGACTGGTTCTTCGCCTGCAAATGACCGCAAAAAGGGTTTCGACGACGCGATTGCAGAGGATGACCGCTTTGCGATTGTGGCTTCTCAGACCGGTGACTTTGCGCGCGACCTGGGTCGTCAGGTGATGGAGACCCTGCTGCAGGCGCATCCCGACGTGAACGTGGTCTACGCCCACAATGACGAAATGGCGATTGGCGCGATCCAGGCTCTGGAACTGGCCGGCCGCAAGCCCGGCGAGGACGTGACCATTGTTTCGATCGATGGGACACGCGATGCGCTTCAGGCTATCATCGATGGCAAGATGGGAGTCACGGTGGAAAGCTCGCCCTTCTTCGGTCCTCTGGCTTGTGAAGTCATGAACAAATACGCGGCTGGCGAGACGATCCCGGAATGGGTGAAAGTCGAAGATCGCATCTTTACCAAGGATAACGCGGCCGATCACATCGACGAAGCCTATTGATTCTCCCTGGCGGGTGGTGCTGGCCTGTGGTTGGCGCCGCCTGCAAGCAATCGGAGGAAGACATCTCATGAATGCGCTCGTCTCGATGTCGAGAGTTGAAAAGTCTTTTGCCGGCGTACCGGCACTGAGTCAGGCCAGCCTGAAGATCGCAGCTGGCGAGGTTCACGCGCTGATCGGCCAGAACGGTGCCGGTAAATCGACGATGATCAAAGTTCTGACCGGAGTTTACGACCGGGATGCCGGCGACGTCCATCTGGCGGGTGTGCCAAGCTGCATTTCTACCCCACGCGAAGCGCAGGAATCCGGAATTGCCACGATCTATCAAGAGCTCAACCTGGTGCCGCTGCGGTCAGTGACCGAGAACATCATCATGGGGTACGAGCCCAAACGTCTCGGCTTTCTGGTCGACTGGCGCGAGGGCGACAGGCGCGCACGCGAGGTTCTTGCGCGCTTTGGCATAGATATTGACGTGACCGAGCCGCTGGGAAATTTCTCGACAGCGATCCAGCAGTTGGTTGCGATTGCGCGGGCTGTTTCTCTGGACGCGAAACTTGTCATCATGGACGAACCCACGTCGTCGCTGGATGCCAGCGAGGTCGAGGTTTTGTTCGGTGTGGTGCGCGAGTTGAAGAAACAGGGCGTGTCCGTTCTGTATGTCTCGCATTTCCTCGATGAGCTGTTCCAAATCTGCGATCGGGTTACAACGATGCGAGACGGGCGCACCGTCAGCACGCGTACCGTCAAGGACACGACCAAACTGGAAATGATCGCGGACATGCTGGGCCGCAACACGGATGAGATCGCGGCGGACGGTCTAACTGACTTTGCGGGTGCCAAGGCCAAGAAAGGAGATATCGTTTTGCGGGCTGACTCTGTTTCGACAGGCCCGCGATTGACGCATTTCGACCTTACGCTCCACCGCGGCGAAATCGTTGGGCTGGGCGGGTTGCTGGGCTCTGGCCGGACCGAGGCGGCGCGCGCTTTGTTCGGAGTGGACGGGGCCCGCAGTGGCGCGATCGAGTTGCATGGCTCGGTCGGGCAACCGCCCGGACCGGGTGACGCGATCGCAAACGGGGTCGGCTTTCTGACCGAAGATCGCAAGGCCGAAGGGATCATTCCTGACATGTCCGTTCGCGAAAATATGACGCTGGCCCTGCTGCCGAAACTGGCCAGTCGCGGTCAAATCGACTTTGCCCGCGAGCGCGAGATCGTTCAGGCCTTCATCGACGATCTGGGCATCAAGGCGGCGCATATGGACCAACCCATTCGCGAATTGTCCGGCGGCAACCAGCAGAAGGTGCTGCTTGCTCGTTGGCTGGCGACGCAACCCGACATCCTGATACTCGACGAGCCGACCCGAGGCGTGGATGTCGGCGCCAAGCGAGAAATCCAATCGTTTATTCGGTCTTACGTCGAGAAGGGGTTCGGCGTCGTCCTCATCAGTTCGGAATTCGAAGAACTGGTGGAAGGCGCCGACCGCATCGTAGTCATGCATGAGGGGCGCTCGGTTAAGGAACTGACCAACCCCGGGATTACCGAGAACATACTGGTGCGCGCGCTTGCGCATAATGAAGAAGGAACTGGTTCATGGACCGCGCAATGAAGTTGCCGCAACGGGTCGCATCGATGCCCTTCCGCTTTCACGGCGGTATCGCCGCGTTGGTCGCCCTGCTGGTGTTCAACGCGTTTTTCACCCCCAATTTCCTGCAGTTGCAGACCCTGTTTGTGAATATCAGCCAGGTTGCCACTATCGCCATCGTGGCCATGGGCATGACGCTGGTAATCGCCACGGGTGGGATCGATCTGTCGGTTGGTGCGGTCATGGCACTGGCGGGGGCGCTGGCCCCGCTGATCTTTCTGTCGGATCTGGGCGCCGCTAATCCGATGCTAGGCGTAACTTTGGCCATTGTCCTGCCGCTGTTCGTCGCGGGGCTATGCGGGGTGTTCAACGGCGTGATGGTTGCCGTATTGAACGTGCAGCCCATTGTGGCAACGCTCATTCTCTTCATCTCTGGTCGCGGTATTGCCCAAGTTTTGACGAACGGAAACCTGCAGACATTTTCAAACCCTTCATTCAGTTATCTTGGAACCGGCAAGGTGTTTGGCTTGCCGTTCCAAGGTTGGCTGGCGCTGGCCATTGCCTGTGTGCTGTTTTGGGTGATCACCAGAACCACATGGGGCCGTTACCTGCTAGCCATCGGCGGCAATGAACGCGCGGCCTATCTGTCGGGTGGTCCTGTCCGACGGGTCAAGATCGGGGCTTATGCCATCTGCGCGGTGCTTGCGGGCCTGGCCGGTCTGATCGTGGTTGCTATCAACTCGGCCTCGGACGCTGCGCGCAACGGCAATCTGATGGAGCTTGATGCCATCGCGGCCGCGGTTGTTGGCGGTGCTCTTTTACAAGGCGGGCGGGCGCCGATCTTTGGTGCCATACTGGGAGCCGTCATCATCCAATTGGTCAAATATACGTTGTTGGCCAACGGGGTAGAGGACGAAGTTGCATTAATCGCCAAGGCCGTCATCATTATCCTGGCCGTTTGGGTTCAGCAGTTCCGGAGGGCTTGACTGATGTTGGATGAAACGGCTTTTGACCTGCGAAAGTACCTTCGGCGCAATTCGGCTTCGGTGACGGTGTGGCTCGCACTGCTGGCTTTGATCCTGTTCGGGCTGATGCGCTATGAAAACTTTGGCAGCGCCTACAATTTCTCGTCTTTCCTGAATTACAACGCGATGTTCATTGCGATCGCACTGGGCATGTGTTTCGTGATCATGACCGGCGGGATTGATCTATCGGTCGGATCCGTTGCGGCCTTTACGTCGGTTGTTGCGGCCTATCTCAGCCCCTACGGGATTCAGGTTGCCTTGCCGGGGGCCGTTCTTGCCGGGTTTGGTTTCGGGGCGATCAACGCCTTTTGTATAATCATCCTTCGAATCCCGCCCTTCATCGCCACATTAGCGACCATGTTGGCCGCCAAAGGCGGCGCATTGGTGATTTCGGGCGCCCAGACAATTTCAGTCGATTGGGGGTCGAACTTCACCAAGCTTGGCATGGGGCAGGCGTTCGGCCTGTTTCCATGGACAATCGTCATCGTGGCCGGACTGACCCTGGCACTTTGGTTGGTGCTGGAAAGGACAACCATCGGGCGGACCGTCTTGGCGATCGGTGGCAGCGAGGATGCCTCGAACCTAATGGGCCTGAAAGTCAATCGCGCCAAGGCTTTCGTCTACCTGCTGTCGGGGGGCTGCGCGGGGCTGGCCGGAGTCTTTTTGGCCTCGGGCTTTGGAGCCGGACAACCCCTTGAGGGTATCGGATGGGAATTGTCGGCTATCGCGTCCGTCGTGGTGGGCGGCACTTTGTTGACCGGTGGGATGGGTTCGATCCCTGCGACGGTGGCCGGTGCGCTGTTGCTGGGGCTTGTCTTCAACGTTCTGAACTTTGAAAACGGTCAGGGCACCATCAGTTTCAGTGCCTATTGGCAGATGGTCATACGTGGAGGCTTTCTATTTGCGGTCATCCTTTTACAGTCTCGGGTTATTGCCAGGCAGCAGAAGGTCTTGGGTTCATGAATCGTATAGAAAGTGTTTCAGCGCGGCTGTTCAACGTTCCGCTCGCTGAGGTCCTAGTCGATGCCAAACATGGGGATCACACGTTTTTTCAATTGATCACAGTCACCATTCAAACCTCGGATGGGGTCGAGGGGGTCGGGTATACCTATACGGGGGGCAAGGGTGGTCATGCCATCCTAGCGATGATCCAGCATGACCTGGCGCCGTTCCTTGTAGGACAAGACGCCGAACAGATCGAAAGCCTGTACGACGCCATGCAGTGGCATGTGCACTACGTCGCACGTGGCGGGATCGCCTCGTTTGCCATCTCGGCCGTGGATATTGCATTGTGGGACATTCGCGGCAGAACGCAGAATGCGCCATTGTGGCAGATGGCCGGCGGAGCGTCCAAACGTTGCAACGCCTACGCCGGCGGGATCGACCTGAATTTCTCGTTAGAGAAACTGCTGCACCAGACTGAAGGGTACCTTGCGCGTGGGTTCAACGCAGTCAAGATCAAAGTCGGTCAACCAGACCTGGCCGACGATCTTGCACGTGCCCGGGCGGTGCGCGAGATGCTGGGCCCGGACCGGTTCTTCATGGTCGACGCGAATTACTCTATGAGCGTCGAAGAGTCCATCGTGGCTGCCAGAGGGTTTACCGACTGCGATATTCTGTGGTTCGAGGAACCGACCATTCCAGACGACTACAAAGGTTATGGCCGAATTGTCGAAGCGACGGGCGTACCCCTTGCCATGGGTGAAAACCTACACACCATACACGAATTCGAATACGCTTTTGATGACGCGAAGCTGAGTTTCATCCAGCCCGATGCCTCAAACTGCGGTGGGATCACCGGCTGGCTGCGCGTGGCCGCGCTAAGCGCACAGCACGGCATTCCGGTTTGCAGTCATGGGATGCAGGAGCTGCACGTCAGCCTTGTTTCTGCACAACCCAACGCAGGGTGGCTAGAAGTACACTCATTCCCGATAGACCAGTACACGACCCGTCCGCTGGTTGTGGAAGAATGTCTGGCCGTGGCCCCGGATACCCCGGGAACGGGAGTGGAATTCGACTGGGACAAATTGAATGCGGAACACAAGGAGATGCATAAATGACGACCCAGACGATCTCTGCGGCATACTACAGGGGCAATAAGAGCTTTGCTGTAGAGCAAGCCCAAGCGACGGATCCGGGCTCCGGCGAGGCTGCCATTCGCGTTGCCTATTGTGGGATTTGCGGGACGGATATGCACGTCTACCACGGCAACATGGATGCTCGTGTCGGCCTGAACCGGGTGATTGGGCATGAGATGTCAGGTGTCGTCGAAGCGGTGGGCGAGGGCGTCGATACGGTCGTACCCGGCCAGAAGGTCGTTGTCCGACCGCTTGATCACTGCGGAGGATGTCCAGCTTGTAAACGGGGGCATCAGCATATCTGTCAGAACCTCAAGTTTCTCGGCCTCGACACCGATGGCGCCATGCAAGAGATCTGGACCGTTCCGGCCCACACTTTGCACGTTCTGCCGGATGACTTGCGCATGGATCACGCGGCGCTAATCGAGCCGGTCGCTGTTGCCTGCCACGATGTGCGGCTGTCTGGCCTGCAAACAGGAGAGGACGTTGTCGTCATCGGCGGCGGCCCGATCGGCATCCTGGTTGCCATGGTTGCGCGGGATGCGGGTGGAAATGTCGTGATTTCCGAAGTGAATCCGAACCGTCTGGCGATAGCTGAAAAACTTGGTTTTGACACGATCAACCCAACAGAGACCGAACTGGTGTCCACAATCAACGCGCGCACGGGCGACAAAGGCGCAGATGTGGTTTTCGAGGTGTCGGGAACGCAGCCCGGTGTTGATGCGATGACCGCCGTTGCCGCGACGCGGGCTCGGATCGTGATGGTCGCGATCCATGCTCAAAAGCCCCAGATTGACCTGTTCCAGTTTTTCTGGCGAGAGCTGCAACTGATCGGTGCTCGGGTCTATGAGCCAGAGGATTACGAGAAAGCCATTGCAGTTGTCGCCTCGGGCGGCGTGGACGCTGATGTCGTGATTACTGACGTCAGCCCTCTGGCAGACATTCAGGCCGCGTTCGAAGCACTGGATCGCAGTCCAACCGCAATGAAAAGCCTGATCGAAGTAGGACCGCGTACATGAGTGTTTTGCAAAGTTTCGACCTGACGGGAAAGACGGCCCTTGTGACTGGGTGCAAACGCGGTATCGGGCGCGGCATGGCCGAGGCATTAGCATCGGCCGGAGCCGACATCATCGGAGTGTCCGCCTCGCTCGAACTGTCCGGGTCGGATGTCGAAAAAGCCGTGACAGCGATCGGGCGTAATTTCCGGGCTTACCAATGCGACTTCTCGGATCGCGCCGCTCTGCATGGGTTCATTGACCACTTGAGGGCCGATGGACGAACCCCTGATATCCTTGTTAACAATGCCGGCACGATCAAACGCAAACCCGCCGCCGAACACCCGGACGACTGGTGGGACGAAGTGATTGAGGTGAATCTGTCCTCGCAGTTCGTTCTGTCTCGAGAGATCGGGAAGGACATGCTAACGCGCGGCTCCGGGAAGATCATCTTCACTGCGTCGCTGCTGACATTTCAGGGCGGCATCACCGTGCCGGGATATGCGGCCTCGAAAGGTGGGATTGGACAGCTGACCAAGGCTTTGGCCAACGAATGGGCCGGGCAGGGCGTGAATGTGAATGCGATTGCGCCTGGCTACATCGCGACCGACAACACCCAAGCTCTGCGGGATGATCCGGTCCGGTCGAAGTCGATCCTGGAGCGAACACCCCTGGGCCGTTGGGGTGCGCCTGGTGATTTTGCCGGACCGGTGGTCTTTCTGGCCTCTGCCGCGTCGGACTTCGTCAACGGTGAAATCCTTGTAGTCGACGGGGGCTGGATGGGGCGTTAGCACTGTCAACGCTCCATGAGACCCGAAGTCTCAAGTCCCGATGTAGTGCGCCTTCAATCGGCGTGTCTTGGGTGCTTCCCGATGTTCGAACAGGTATAGGCTTTGTACGCGGCCCAGCGGAAGCTGACCCTGTTCGACCGGGATCGATACCTGAGTTTGCGTCAACAGCGCCCTCAGATGCGATGGAGCATTGTCGTCCTCGGTCGGGCGGTGGTGATACTTGCCTGGTGACTTGGGTACGAGTTCCTCGAAGAACGTCTCGATATCCTTAAGCACCTCGGGATCGGCATTGGCCTGCACCAACAGCGCAGCACCCGTGTGGACGCACCAAAGGGTCAGCAGGCCCGAGACAAATTCATGTTCGGACACCTCACGCTGAACGATCCCGCTGACGTCGGTGAGGGATTTGCCGGGTGTTTCAATTGACAGCTCAAAAAACTCTTGCTTCATCCAGCAGGCCCTTTCCTTGACTTCACGCTAACGCGCCCAGCTTTCTGTATCCCGCTCGGCATTCAGAAATGGGGGTTAAGCTTTTGATTTTAAACGAATATTGACGGTACACCTATGCAAACAGGCTTTTGAACCTGTCCACACACAGGCGAAAACCATCTTCGAAGTTTCCGTTGCCGGGGTGATAAACGCTTTCGAACGAAATGACGCCATCATAGCCGTCGGATCTGAGTGCGTCCGCGATGGGTTGGAACAGAGGCGCAAGCTGACCTTCCCCCATGCGTCGTACTTCCAGCGTTGCCCGCGGCGTGTCGACCTTTACGTCCTTGATGTGAATGTGACCCAAGTAGCCGCCACGCAGTTCTTCATAACCTTCCGGGTATGCCAGTTCATGGCACCAGCAGTTGTTTCCGGGGTCCCACAGCACTTTCAAAGTGTCTTTTGCGTCTAACTCGTCAATCAGCTTGCGGGCTGTATAGTTGGAATTGACCAGCGTGCCGTTTCCGGTTTCCACGACAAGTTTCACGCCTTCAGCTCTTGCCAGTTCAACCGCCGGCGCGATCAGAGGCGGCATCGAGTCCCATACTCCATGCGCTACGTTCCATTTTTCGGCACCGTTTTTTCCCCACAGTATCTGCTCTTTTCGTTGCGTCATGATCCGAACAAGCGGAGACGCAACAGCATGCGCCATGTCGATCACGCGTTTCAAGGCGTCCATATGCCGAGTGTGCAGGTCGTCGCCGGGCCTGTTGGCAGCTGTCATCCCCGCAAAGATATGGCGCGATAGACACGACACAGGCTTGCCCCGGTCGCGCAAAAGCGCGTCGATCTCGGCAATTTCCTGCGGGGAATGGTCTCCGACCTCCGTATCGCCAACGAATTGAAGCTCTGCATAATCCAGACCGAATTCGTCCATTACGTCCACGGCATGCCGCAGATCGCGGGAAATGCCGTCGCAAATTACACCTAATTTCATGTCCGGTCCCCTCAGCGATGCAATTCTGCGCCAACGATCTCTTCGATGACGCGAGTACACACCCAGTTGTCGCCATTCGGGTATTTGGTTTTTCCGGCGTGAAAGATCTGCATTGCGGATGACGCTGTGTGCATGGGAACGCCCAATGCACCGGCCAGTGCCAGAGAGATCGTCAGGTCCTTATGCATGGTTGCGATATGACTACCGGTGGCTTCGAACTTGCGATCAATGATGTTTTCAAGGGCGGTATTCACGACGCCGCACCCCGCGCTGGATGAGGAGAACACATCAAGCAATGCCTGACCGCTGACACCGGCTTTGGCCGCCAGGGCCGCAGCCTCGAATGTGGCGGAAAAGATCGATCCGATAAGGGATTGCAGGCAGGCTTTCACGGTTTGCCCGTCGCCGGCGTTTTCTCCAACCCGATGAATGGTTGCCGACACTGCCTGCATGACTTCGGCATTTCGGTCCAGCACATCCGCAGCGCCGGCAGCCATCATCGTCAATGTGCCGTTCTGCGCGCCGGGAAACCCGCCCGAGACCGGAGTGTCGATCAGGTGGATGCCTGCGCCCTCCATGTCTTGCCCGATAGCGCTTGCTTCGGCCGGGGTAATGGTCGCCGACAGGATGACAGTTCCGCCTTTGGCCATGTTCGCAACCAAGCCATTTTCACCCAGAATGACATCGCGGGCCTGATCTCCGTTCATCACCATGACAAACACACTGGCGGCGTGACGGCCGACCTGTCCCACGCTATCCTTGGCCAGGCCACCTATGTCGGTAAATACCGTCATGCGCGTCTCGCTTAGGTCGAAACCGGATGTTTCAAAGCCATTCTTGATCAGGTTCTTGGCAAGGCCGCTGCCCATGTCGCCAAGACCGATTACGCCTGCTGTTTTCATTTGGAATCCTCCCGTTTTTCCGCCATTTCGGTATGGCAGACGTTTCGAAAAATGATGCTCAATTGCATCGGTTTTCGCGGGAGTTTCACGCGTCTTGAACAGACGTCGGGCGAGTCCGGAAGACACCCCGCTGCCCGTTTACGTGCCGTAAGTAAACGAAGAATGCGGCGTTCAGGCAAGCAAAGAAGTGTTGCGGCGGAAAGAAACCGCCTGATCCGACGCGTTACGAGAACGCCGCCATGATGCCGCGCAGTTCCGCCAGCCCGCGCATTCGTCCGATTAGCGGATAGCCGGGAGTGCTGTGTCCGCCCAGATCGCTCAGCAGTTCTTGTCCGTGGTCGGGCCGCATCGGAATTTGCCAGTCGCCACGCCCTTGGGATTTACGGCGGCGCTGTTCGTTCATCAGTTCGCGAATGGTGCCGACCATGTCGGTGTCGCCCTCCAAATGCGGGGCCTCAAAGAAGTCCGGCTTCTGGCTGTCTGACCCCGCGATGCGTCTGGTGTTCCGCAAGTGAACAAAGTGAATCCGGCCGCCATGTCTACGCACGAAGTCCGGCCCATCGAATTCGGGGGACACTCCCAGCGAGCCGGTACACAACGTTGCGCCGTTCGCCTGCAAATCAACTGCATCCAGAACGGCGCCGTAGTCCTCGGTGCTGGACATGACCCGCGGCAGACCGAGCAACGAGAACGGCGGATCATCCGGATGACAGCACAAGCGCAGATCCAGTACTTGGGCCACTGGTGCGACTTCAGACAGGAAGTCGATCAGGTTTGCGCGAAGCCGGTCACGGTCTATATGCGCATATGTCTGCAACAAAGAGCGCACGTCCTGCACGCTCCACTGATCGTTGGCGCCGGGCAGCCCCGCAGTGACATTGTGCTGCAACTGGGCTTTGGATTCATCCGACATGCGCAAGAAGCGATCCTCGGCCGTTTGCTGGACGTCGTTGGAATAGTCTTCCGACGCGCCCGGACGTTCGAGAATATATATGTCGAAAGCAGCAAAATCAGTCAGGTCGAACAGCATGGCCGTTCCGCCATGCGGCTGCGGGGCGCGAAGGGCGGTGCGTGTCCAATCCAGGATCGGCATAAAGTTGTAGCACACGACTTTGACGCCACGGGCGGACAGGGCCCTGAGGCTGGACTTATACGCCTGCAGATGTTCGGCTATGTCTGCGGACTGCGTCTTGATCGCCTCGGAGACGGGCAGGCTTTCGACAACGTCCCAACTGTACCCGGCAGCATCCAGAACTGCCTGCCGATCGGCGATGCTCGGTTCGTCCCAAGGCTGTCCCGGTGGGACGTGATGCAGCGCGGTGACGATGCCCTGAACCCCGACTTGATGGAGATCGGCCAGGGCGATTGGATCATCGGGTCCGAACCAACGCCAGCATTGTTTCATGGCAGCCATCCTTCATACAGAGGGTGATCGGGCTCGATGGGAAGGGTAACACGCTGCCCGGTGCGCGCAGCGTGATAAATCGCCGTCACAAGGCCGATGGACGCAGCGCCGTCCTGCAGCGTAACGGCCGAATTTGCCTCAGACTGCAGCGCCTTCCCGACTTCGGTAAAGAACCCTTCGAAACCTGTTGGCTCGACAGCGGAGGCGGCAAGAGCGTGGTCGATAGCGGCTTGATCCACCGGGTCCCGCGCGACGAATGTCCAGGGCGTTTGACCCGGGGCATAGGGTTCCGTGCCAGAGGTAGCGGTCACCTTTTCAAAGACGAACCGCAGGCGGGTTTCGTCCGTGGCGGCGCCCAAGGTGATATTGCTTGTGCACAAAGCGCCGGAAGTCATGCCAAAACAGATCGCGGCGCAGTCTTCGGTCTCGATCGGGTTGACCCGCGTTGTGGCCATTGCAGACACCCAGGCGATATCACCCGCAATATGAGTCAGCAGATCATGGTTGTGGATGGCATGGCCCAGCACTGCGCCGCCGCGTTCACCGGCCCATGTTCCCCGCCACGGCACTGCGTAATAGTCAGCACCTCGGGACCAATGAGTTTCAAGCGCGGCAGTTTGGACCGCTCCGCTCAGGCCAGCGCGTTGCAGGTGGCGCAATTGGGCCAGTGACGGGCCCCACCGGTATTGAAAAACCGGAAACACATGCTTGCCTGCGCTGCGGGCGGCTGCCGTGATCCGATCCACATCCTGCATCGAGGTCGCGAGAGGCTTTTCGCAGACAACGTGTTTTCCTGCGGCCAGTGCGGCAAGGGTGGTCGGCACATGCAGATGGGGTGGCAGGCATATGTCGATGACGTCGATCTCCGGATCAGCCAGCGCGTCTTGAATGTTGGTCAGTGCCCGAAAATCAGAGTTCTGTCGAATCTGCTCGATCCGGTCCGTGTTCTGGTCGACCACGGCGGTTACGCGGAATTTGCGGTCAAGCCGTTCCAGTGCGCTTAAATGTTGCGCACCGATACCTGCGCCAAGTATCGCAACGTTGATCATTTGCGTTCCGCCATTTCCTGCGCGTGCAATGCCAGTTCCATGACCGTAAAGCAGTGGGTTTGGATCATCGCGGTTTCGGTCCGGTTACGGATGTCATCGGCCAGGCGCGAAAAGTAGGGAAGGCCGGCGTCAGATGCGTCGATCTTTTGGCAGGTATCACCATTGACGAGGATCAGTTGGTCTGTTCCCGAGGCTCCACCCACATCAACGTATTTCCGCAACTCGATATAGCCTTCGGTGCCCAGGATCGTCAGGCGACCATCCCCCCAGTTTGGCAGGGCATCCGGCGTAAACCAGTCAACCCGGATGTACCCGGTGCCGTTCTCGCTTCGTAGATTGAGCTCTCCGAAATCCTGCAATCTGGGATCTTTAGGGTTTGCGTAGTTCGCCACACAAGCGTTTGTGATTTCCGCAGTTTCCGAACCTGTGTAGTGCAAGAACTGATCGATCTGATGCGAGGCGATGTCGGTCAGAATACCGCCATAGCGTTCACGCTGAAAAAACCATTCCGGACGAGTTGCCCGGTTCAATCGGTGCGGGCCAAGTCCGACCGTCTGGATCACGCGCCCGATGGCACCGGCCTCGACCAACTCGGTCGCCCGGGTGCTGACGGGCGTTTCAAACCTTTCGGAAAAATTCACCGACCAGATGCGACCGGTGTCCGCAACCGCCCGTTTGATCTGGTCGAGTTGCTCGAACGTCGTACAGCCCGGCTTGTCGCTCATGACGTCCATGCCGTTTTGCATGGCGCGGATTGTCAAAGTGGCCCTATCTGCCGGTATTGCCGAAATTAGCGCCAGATCCGCCCCGCAAGTTAAGGCGTCTTCCAGTCGGGCCAGCCGCAGAATATCGGGAAACCTTTTGACGTAGCCCGCCAGCGTTTCCGGATCGCCTTTTGTCCAATAGCCAACGCAGTCCACTCCGATTTTGCGCATGTTTTCCGTCATGCCATAGATATGGCGGTGGTCCAGGCCAAGGGCGACGCAGGTCAGGCTCATGAGATGACTCGTGTTTTCTGGCCGGTTCGATTGGCGATCTGCATCGCGTCGATGACGGCGTGGGTCAAAAGGGCACTACGTCCAGTGGCCATGGGCCGCGTTCCACCGGCAACGGCCTTGGCGAAATCCTCGATAACCGCCTGATGCCAAGCATGGGTGAACGCCATGGGATCGGCCCCTCCGCCTGTGGCGGACGATTCGCCAAACGTGGATTTCTGACCATCGAAAGTGGTCAAGGTCAGGACACCTGACTCCAGATGCGCTTTGGCGTGCGTGCCCTGGATGGTGATGGACTCTGCGGCCCCGGGATATTCGGCCGTTGTCGCCATCAAGGTACCCACTGCGCCGCTATCTGTTTCAAAGATTGCACCTGCCCAATCCTCGGCCTCGAGATCGTGTAACGGAGTTTTTCTCATCATGGCTTGAATGCCCGAGATCGGCCCCAGCAGCCACATCGCAAGGTCAAGCGTGTGGATTGCCTGCGAGATCATGACACCGCCTCCGTCGCGTGCGTAAGTGCCGCGACCCGGCTCGTCATAGTAGCTCTGATCACGCCACCAAGGGACACGGATCTCCACCGTGGCGATCGAGCCCAGCTCACCCAGTTCAATGGCTGATTTCAGCGCCTGCGAGGCGGCGCGGGCGCGGTGCTGAAAGACGATACCCAGCGGCACGCCAGAGGCCTCGCACTGCTCGACAATGGCTGTCGCGGCGGCCAGCGTTCTTTCGATGGGCTTTTCCATCAGGATCGGTTTCGAAGCGGTCGAAAGAACCCGAACCAACTCTGTGCGCTGATCGGGCGGGGTTGCGATGATCGCAAAGTCGACGTTTGGGTCGTTTGCGATTTCCTCGACCGAGCTGAACGCGCGGGTGTCGTTTCGCTGCGCGAACTCAGCTGCTTTTTCAGGATTGCGCCCGAGGACGCCAGCAAGATTGAGGCCTTGATCCGATGCCCGAATTGCAGCCAAATGCGTACCCGAAACCATCCCCAAACCAATCAGCGCAATATTCATTCATTCCCCCGGATCACCCGGTCAGTCTGCGGGTTCGAACGGGAAAGATGCAACCATTAAAAACTGTGTTAACAATTGCGGGCAGCAGTATCGGAGGCAGAATTGACCGGTAATTTGAATGGCATGGCAGAAGACCTGTACTTGGGCATCAGGGACCTGCCGATCGTATCTCCGCATGGTCACTGCGATCCGGGGTGGTTTGCAACCGATGCGCCGTTTCCCAACCCGGCAGAACTGCTGGTGGTTCCCGACCATTACGTGTTCCGTATGCTCTATTCGCAGGGCGTTCCCTTGTCCGAACTTGGCATTGGGGAAGAGGGGCGAAAGAAGGATCCTCGCGCCGTTTTTCGCACTTTTGCCGAGCACTGGCATCTGTTTCTGGGAACGCCATCCCGGATCTGGATGAATTACGTGCTGCATGAAACGCTGGGCGTGTCTGAGGAGTTGTCTTCGCGCACGGCAGACCAGGTTTACGATAAGATCTCAGAAAAGCTGGCGCGACCTGAATTTCGTCCGAGGGCTTTGTTCGACAGATTTGGGATCGAGGTTCTGGCCACCACAGATTCCGCTCTCGACAGCCTCGTTGAGCATCGGGAAATTCGTGCAAGCGGTTGGGGTGGGCGAGTTGTTCCGACGTTCCGCCCTGACGGGGTTTTGGATGGGGCGGACCCGGAGTTCGTACAAAACCTGAAAAAGTTGGCCGAGCTGACGGGCTGCGATCTGGGCAGCTACGATGGCTACCTCAACGCGCTGCGAATGCGGCGGGCTTATTTCATCCAGCTGGGCTGTACGGCCACCGACCACGGTATCGAACGTGTGCAGACCGAGTGGCTGGACGACCCGGATGCGCTGTACCAACGGCTGAGACGGCGGGAAGGCACAGAACAGGGCGCGCGCCGGTTCTATGGGCATATGCTGATCGAAATGGCGCAGATGTCTATCGATGATGGTCTGACCATGCAGATACATGCTGGCAGCAAGCGCAACACGAACGACGCGGTAATGCGAGACTTCGGACGGGACAAGGGGGCCGACATTCCAATCGCGATGAATTGGGTCACG
Source organism: Ruegeria sp. AA6 (assembly GCF_056542865.1). Classification (NCBI taxonomy): domain Bacteria; kingdom Pseudomonadati; phylum Pseudomonadota; class Alphaproteobacteria; order Rhodobacterales; family Roseobacteraceae; genus Ruegeria; species Ruegeria sp. AA6. Next base: position 112,973 of record NZ_JBQGAN010000011.1, on the reverse strand, counting down.
GGTCTTGAGGCGCTTTTGAACCGGGTCGGAAACTCGGCGGAACTGCGCATCATACTCTTCACATTGGACGAAAGCACCTATGCCCGTGAACTGGCGCCCATGGCGGGACATTGGCCGTGCCTTAGGATCGGGCCGCCTTGGTGGTTCCACGACAGCCCAGCCGGGATAGCGCGGTATTTCGATCAGATTGTTGAAACGTCCGGATATTACAATCTGGCCGGATTCAATGACGACACGCGGGCTTTTCTGTCCATTCCTGCACGGCACGACCTGTGGCGACGGGGAGTGGCGATTCATCTGGCCGAGCAGGTTGCGCGCGGCTATTTCGGTCGGGATAGTGCTGAGCATCTTGCGCAGTTGCTGGCTGTCGATTTGGCGAAACAAGTTTACGGATTGCATAGCTAGATGGGTACAATTCTTCACTTCGGCCTTGGAAACTTCGCCCGGGCGCATTTGCTGGACTACACGGATCAAGCTGGCGGATGGGACGTTGTCGGCGTCAGCCTGCGTTCATCCTCGGTTCGGGATGGATTGGCTCGACAAGGTTTCGAGTACGATTTGTGCGTACAGGGGCAGGGCGTCCGGCGCATCAAAGCTCTGCGTGACGTTCTGGTCGTGCCCAATGATCGCACAGAGATTTTCGATGTGATGGCGGATGCCGAGATCATCTCGGCGACCGTCACCGAGAAAGGTTACCATTTGGACGCCGCGGGCAATCTGAACCTTCAGGACCCGGCGATTGCCACCGATCTGGCAGGGCAAGGACCTGCGACGCTGATCGGGTTTTTAGCTTATGGCCTTGCGGAACGGTGCAAGCCAGTGACGGTGCTAAGCTGTGACAATCGCATGGAAAACGGCAAAACGCTCGAAACGGCAGTTGCCGATTTTGCGAATGCAGCCGGTCTGGACGTGAATTGGAATGCCGTTCGCTTTCCAAACGCGATGGTCGACCGGATCACCCCGGCTACCACGGACGCCGTTCGCGCAATCAGCGGCGATCCTATGGCTGTTCCGACCGAGGCGTTCTCGGAGTGGGTGATCGAAGACAGTTTCGCCGGTCCGCACCCGGATTGGCCGGGCGTGCAACTGGTCGATGACGTAGCCCCGCACGAGATGCGAAAGCTGCGCATGTTGAACGGTGCCCATTCCCTGTTGGCTTATGCCGGGTTGGAGCGAGGCCTGACCTACGTCCACGAAGCGGTTCGAGACCCGGTTTTGCGCCCGCTGGTTTCCGAGTTGATGAAGGATGCGGGCGCAACGCTGCCCGCAGCACTGCAAGTACAGGTTCCGGACTATGCCGAGGCTTTGTTGCGCCGCTTTGAAAACCTCGAGCTGGCGCACCGTCTGGACCAAATCGCGATGGATGGCAGCCAGAAGCTGCCGTATCGGTTTGTTCCCACACTCCGTGAGACCGGCTCTCAGGCGGTGATTGCAGGGATGCGGGCCTGGATCTCCTTTTGCATGTCCGAGACCGCCAAGGGCAGGACGCTGAACGATCCTTGCGCGTTGGAAATCGCCTCGGCTGTCACACAGCCAGATCCGGTAGTACCGCTTTTGGACCTTGTTGGCGCTGAGGATCTCGCGTCACTTATCCGGGAATGATCGCGCCGCGGAACTGAACAACGGTGGAGGCCAGATTGTGTCCGGCCATCAGGGCCTTGGCCTGCGATTTTCCTGTCAGCAAGGCTGCGAGGTACCCACCGTTGAAACTGTCGCCCGCCGCTGTGGTATCCAGCACGTTTTTGGCAGACTCATAGGATTGGTCAATGTTCTGACCAATGGAAAGAGGGCCATCCTCTCCGCGTTTCAATGCACCGACACCGTGATGATCGGTAAAGCGTGCCGCCACTTGATCCGCGCTTTCCCCGAACAGTGCCATCTCGTCGTCGATGGATGGTAGGGCAATATCTGCACGCTGCCAAAGCCGTTGGTTGATCTGCCGGGCGTGTTCGGCGCTGTCCCAAAGACGTGGACGAAAATTGCTGTCATAGACCAACCGGACTGAAGAGCCTTCGAGCCAGTCCAGAAGCGCAAGCCTTACTGAATGCGGAAGAATGGCCACGGAAATCCCTGACAAGTACAGCACGTCATAACCTTTCAGCGAGCTGAAGTCATGATCGGCAAAAAGCTGGCGGGCGGCCGCCTCGCTGCGCCAATAGGTAAAGCTGCGTTCACCGTCCGCAGAGGTCGTGATCGCGTATAGTCCCGGAGAAGCGTTGGGAATGATGCGGATGCCGGATGTCCCGATGCCATGGCTGGCGATAAAGTCCGCAATGCGCCCTGAGAACGGGTCGTCGCCCAGACATGTCACATACTCCACCTGCAGATCAGGAGCCGCGCGGTGCATGTAGATGGCTGTGTTAAGCGTATCCCCCGCGACGCCCACGTTCGCGCCGGTCTCCAGCATGGACAATTCGATCATTGCTTCGCCGATGCAGGCAATTCGCGTCATTTATTTTCTCTTTTCCAGATGATGAGCCCGGCGACCATGATCAGCGCAGCCCCTGCCAACGTGAATGCGTCCGGTACAGTGTCAAAGAACAGATAGCCCCAGATCGCAACGTAGATCAGGAACGAATAGGTGAATGGCATCAACTGGTTCGCCGTTCCGAACCGATGCGCGTTCGTCAGCAGTTGATGCCCGCACCAGCCAAAGACGCCTAGGCTGATCAGGACTATCAGGCTCCACGTGTTTTCCGGCTGAACCCAAAACCAGATGGCGAAGGGCAGCAGGACCACCGTCCCGGAAAGCCCGAGGTAGAATTGCATGGTGTCCACGGCAACAACCCCGGACAGCCTGCGCGTCATGATCGAGTAAAAAGCCAACGCGGTGGCGTTGTAAACGATCAGCAGCATGGTCGGATGAAAGGCCGAACCAAAGGGCCGCACGACAACCAACACCCCCAGAAAACCCAGGATGATAGCCGCCCAACGCCATGGTCCCACTCTCTCCTTCAAAACGAAAACGGACAGGAAGCACACGATGACCGGGCTTGAGAACATGATTGCCGACACGACGGTCAGAGGCAAAAACCGCAGGGCAAAAAAATTGAAAACGGTCGCTGAGATCAGCAGCAAGGCCCGGCTAATGACCTGCCATGGATGGTCGGTCTTGAACCGGCTGGCCTCAATCCCGCCCTTGGCGATCACGCCCACAGAGATCACGAAGTGCCCCGCATAGCGCATGAACGCCAACTGAAATGCCGGCACGCCGGCCAATGCCAACCACTTGGCCCCAAGGTCCACCAGCGAAAAGAATAGCCACGCCGTCAGCATCAGCACGATGCCAAGGCGCGGCAGGTCCGCATTGGGGTTGGCGGTGACAGCCATCGATCAGGTGTTGAAACGCTTGACGTAGTAGTCAACCATCTGGCTGACCATGTCATCCGCCTGACCGTGGTCGCGCGCGTCATTCAGCGCCGAAAGCGCGCCCTGCGACATCACGCTGGCAACGCCCGCCTCGCGCGCCATTCGGTCATAATACCCGAGGTCTTTTGCCGCGTTCTTAATGGCAAAGGCCAGCTGATTTGGGTCGCTCTCAACGCCGTAGGCTTTGACAAAATCCATCATTCCGGAATGCAGCGGCCCTGCGGCCATAACGTCATACAGCTGCTTGCGGTCAACACCGGTGATATCTGCCATGGCAAAGGCTTCGGCCATCGCGTTAGCGACGGTCATTCCGAAGAAGTTGTTGATCAGCTTTACCGTGTGCCCGGACCCAACGGGGCCAAGGTAAAAGACGTTTTCGCCCAAATCCTTCAGTGTCGGCTCGGCTTTGTCGAAGGCAACCTTGTTGCCGGAAGTCATGATGTTGAGCTTGCCTTCGAGCGCGTGCGCCGGCGTCCGGCCAAGCGGCGCATCAAGATAGCTTCCACCGGCTGCGGCAACCTCTTCGGCCAAGGCGCGTGTACTGCCTGGGAGAGAGGTGCCAAAGTCGATGACGACCGCCCCGGGTTTCAATCCCGCAATCACTCCATCTGTACCTCGCATACGATCCTCGACCTGTTCGGAGGTGCCCATGCACAGCATCACGATGTCGCTGGCTTCAGCCAGTTCTTGGGCGTTTTGCATCTCGCGGGCGCCCCGGTCAATCGCGGCGTCCAGGTGCGTGCGGTCGCGGTTTCCCAATACAGCGACCGAGTATCCTTGGTCCAACAGTCGGCTCACCATGGCTCCGCCCATTAGTCCCAAGCCGATAAACCCGATTGATGGTTTGCTCATTGGTTTCCCTTTCCGTGAATGTGTCTGGTTTCCATTCTTGTGTCTGGTGCGGGCGGCTTTACAGTTTAAATGCTCATTTTGCCCGGTGGAATATCATTGATTTTTGAGTGGTCCGGTATTTTGCCGGGCCGCATGTCCATCAGGCCGGCGCCCGCGCTCGAGTTGTTCGCGCCTTTAGCCCGTCTTCTATCCATGATGTGACCTCGAGCGTCCGGGCTGCATCCTCGACGTCGATCAGTGGAGGGGCGCCGTCGATCACGTCAAGGAAATGATCCAGTTGCGCCTCCAATGGTGCGCGTTGCTGTTCCGGTCGTGTAAGCTGGTCCTTTTGGGCCGCAGTCCCCCAATCCTTTCCACGCCACAGAGTCATGGAGGGAAAACTCACAGCACCACTGGTTCCCGTGATCCACATCATGTCCTGGTGGGTCGTGCCGATGTTCGGGTTCTCGCCGGTTCCAGCCTCAAACCCCCAAGGGCTGGGTGCGGTGTCGGCAAAGCTGATAGTGCCCGTCGCGCCGTTTTCGAACGCGGTCGCGATAGCCCCGCTTTCTATCCGATCCGATCCGCGGATCGACGCGCCGGGCAGGGCGACGACATCCGAGATTTCTCCGATCACAAACCGCAGGACATCGATATCATGCACCAGATTGATCATGACTGGGCTGCCATCAGAAGTCCGCCAGTTCTGTTCAAAATAGCTCTCGGGTTTACGCATGGCCCACAGCAACGAGACGTTGATGACTTGTCCGATCGTACCTTGCGCGATCACCTCTTTCAGGTGCTGCAAGGTTGTATGATACCGCCGATGGTGGCCCACAAGGCTGCGGACATCGGCCTGGCGAACGGCCGTTCTCAGGCGCAGGGCATCATCGACCGATGCGGCAACCGGCTTTTCGATCAGCATGTGCCAACCGCGGGATGCGGCTAGAATGCCATGTTCGGCATGCAGGCGGGTGGGCGTCGCGATGATGACGCCATCTACGGGGCTCTGCACCTCGTCCATACTGGCAAAACGCGGCGCGTCGATCTGGATCGAACCATCTGGATCGGCCAACCCGACCAACATGCAGTCGGGATGCTCAATCACGGCGCGGACGTGGCGGATGCCGATCAACCCGCCGCCAGCTACAAGGATCCGTTTCACATCACCGCTCCGATTTGCCAGGGAACGAATTCGTAGTCACCCAGGCCCTGCGCCTCGGACTTGGTCCGCGCGCCCGAGGCGACTTGGAGCAGCCGTCGGTATATTTCCTGTCCTTTTTCTTCGACGCTGGCACCTTTGGTCAGAATATCGCCCGTATCCACGTCCATGTCTTCAGGCATGCGCGCTGCCAACTCAGAGTTGGTAGCGATTTTCAGCGTGGGCGCTGGTTTGGACCCAAAGGCAGAGCCGCGCCCCGTGGTGAAGCACACTAGGTTGCACCCGGCCGCGATCTGCCCGGTCACCGAGGCCGGGTCATATCCGGGGCTGTCCATGAAGGTGAAGCCTTTGGCGGTGATGGGTTCAGCGTATTTGAATACACCGGTCAAAGGGGTGGTTCCACCCTTCGCCGCTGCCCCCAGCGATTTCTCAAGGATGGTCGTCAGCCCCCCGTGCTTGTTGCCGGGGCTTGGGTTGTTGTCCATCGAGCCGTGATTGCGAGCGGTATAGTCCTGCCACCAATCGATCAGTCCGATAAGTTTTTGCCCAGTTGCGCGACCAAGGGCGCGGCGGGTCAAAAGATGTTCGGCTCCGTAGATTTCGGGCGTTTCCGCAAGGACACCGGTGCCGCCTTGGGCAACCAACAGGTCGCAGGCATGTCCGAGCGCAGGGTTTGCGGTCACACCTGACCAAGCGTCCGATCCACCGCATTGCAGCGCAACCATCAATTCAGACGCCGGGGCTTCGCTGCGCCTCGCCACATTCGCAATGGGCAGCATCTTGTTAATCTTGCTGATGCCCGCTTCCACGGTCCGGCGCAATCCGGCGACGTTCTGGATGTTCATTGTCTGGAAGGTGGGACTTTGCTTCAGACCATACGCGTCCAGCAGCCAGTCGATCTGGTTCATCTCGCAGCCCAAACCGACCATTAGAACGGCAGCGTGGTTGGGATGTTTCGCAAACCCCCACATGACCCGTTGAAGTGCTTCGAAACCGTCGCCGGAATCGGCCATTCCGCAGCCTGTTCCGTGGACAAAGGCCACCACGCCGTCGACGTTCGGAAACTCGGCCAACTTGTCCGGCGTGAAGTGGTTGGCGATCATACGGGCCGCAGTCGCCGAACAATTAACTGTGGTCAGAACCGCGATGTAATTGCGCGTGCCGACCCGACCACTGTCCCGGCGGTAGCCCATGAACGTATCGACCGAGGTGGCGGGTTTCATGGGCCTGTGATCCGTCGCAAACTCGTAGTCCACACTGGTGTTGCGGAACTCGATATTGTGGGTGTGCACATGGTCGCCAGGTTCGATCGGTTGGTTGGCGTAACCGATAATCTGGGCGTATTTTCTGACAGGATCGCCGGGTGCAAGATTCCGCGTGGCGACCTTGTGTCCCGAGGGGATGCGCGTATTGGTCATGACATCCTCCACCATACTGCCGGCCTCCAGGGACCGAGTTGCAACAACCACGCTATCCGTTCGATCTAAACGTACAAAAGTCATAATCAGCTTTCTTGGCGGCAGCAGCTAGGCGCAGAACGGTGAGTCCGATGTCCACCGGTGAATATCTATGTGCGGTTGTCCGGACAGCCTTGCTCGCGCCGCTTCCCAATTGGACTTGCAGACACGCCAATCTCGCAGTTCGGTTTCGGGGCGCGATCTGGACCTCGCGATGAAGCTGGGGAAATGGTCTCGACCGGTGGGCTGGCCTGCCGCACTGAAGCGGATGTCGAACGACCAGCGGAACCGGTCCGTTTCATTGACCAGCGAAGCATGTGGCGTCAGAGGGTGAAACAGGATGATCCCGCCCGCCTTGACAGGAAGGGGCACAGCCCGGCCTTCGTCAATGAATCCGTCGGCAATACCAGTCTGCGTCCGCGCGCAATGCGGCAGGATGGATTGGTCCTGTGCCTTTGGCAGCACTTGCAGGCAGCCGTTTTCGACCGTTGCATCGTTGACGGCAATCCACACCGTGACCATGTCGGTCTGATCCGCATCCTCCAACGCAACCGCCCGGTCCTGATGCCAGTCCGTCGCTGTGATGTGCGCGCGCACCTCATCCTTGGACAGCTTGAGAGCGGGGGGCTTCAGCCGAACGTGCTGGATTGGATTGCTCACCAACTCTGGCCCGATCAACTGCTCGACAATGTCAAGCATGGGCCGGGCCGTTAGCAAGTCGAACACTGCAGGCCCGATATGGAAAGGTGTGTCCGCCATGATCCGATCGCCGGGCAACGAGATGTCCAGCGGCTGGAAATAGTCGCAACCGGCCTGATAGGCGGACAGAAGTTTGTCCCAGAAGGTCATTCCAGACGGTTCGTCCTTGACCAGCCCTTTTTCGTACCAACCGTCATAGAGCCGGCTCAGGACATCCGAGTATTCGGTCTGTACCCGATCAAGGACATCGGCAGGGATAACATCCTCGACCACGAGGTATCCGTCCGTCTGGAACTTGCTAATCTGATATTGTGCCAGCATGGGTGCGACCTCACAACAGCAGCGCGATGATGCCCGGCCAAATCAGAAGAACGGAAAGCGCCAGCAACTGGATCCCGATGAATGGCAGGAAGCCGCGGAAGATATCCGTCAGACTGATATGTGGCGGGGCCACCGACTTCAGGTAGAACGCGGCCGGGCCAAAAGGGGGCGAGAGGAAGCTGACCTGCATGTTCATACAGAACACGACGCCGAACCAGATGGCGATATGACTCGGCTCCAACTGGCCAAAGACTCCGATTTCTTCGATAGGAAGGCGCAGGACGATCGGCAGAAAGACCGGAATAATCAACAGCACGATGCCGACCCAATCCATGAATGCGCCCATGAACAGCAAGATCAGCATCATCACCAGAATGACCAGCATGGTTGGCAGCTCCTGGCCGACGATTAGGTCGGCCACGTATTGGGGCCCGCCAGCAATGGTGTAGGCACCCGCCAGCGCGGCGGCCCCGATCGTAACCCAGATGATGGTGCCTGTGGATTTTAGGGTTCGCATCAAGCTGTCCCAAACCAGCTCGAACGATCCTTCGCCCCGCAGGATGGCGATAATCAGAACGGCGAAGGCGCCCATGCCCGCAGCCTCGGTGATGCCTGTGATCCCGCCATAGATCGAGCCGAGCACGACGCCGATGACGACCAGCGGAGCGACGAGGCCTTTGCCCATTTCCCACCCGATTTTAGCGCGCTCTCTGCCAAAGACGAAGAAGATCAGCAGAAGGGCAACGATCGTGATGCCGGCAAACCAGGGCAGGTAGTCAGCCGTTCCCAGCCTCGCGGGCTCGCCCTGGCTGGCAGCGTTCGAGCCTGAGAGCTCGAAAAACGCGGCCCGGATAAACAGAACGGTGGAAAATCCTGCGACGACGATGCTCATGAAGGCCCCAAACAGTTTGCGTTTTTCGGCCGGTTCGGGGTCGTTCGGATCCGGTTCCGGTAGCGGAGCGTGATGAGGATTCAACTGCGTGCGGATGATGATGTACAGGATGATCATCGAGGCCAGCATGAAGCCGGGAATGAAAGACGCGGTGAACAGCGACTTGATCGAGGTTTCGGTGATCAGCCCATAGATGATCAGAACGATGGAGGGAGGGATCATGGTGCCCAGCGACCCCGAGGCGCAGATGACGCCGATCGCGAGATTTTGATCGTACCCTAGGCGCAGCATCTGGGGCAGGGCGATAAGTCCCAGCAGGACAACCTCACCACCGATTATGCCGGACATGGCTGCCATGATCACCGCCATGATCGAGGTCACGATCGCGATGCCGCCGCGTGTTCTGGAGAGCCAGACATTCAGCGACGAATACATGTCACGCGCGATCCCGGACCGCTCTAGCAGCGACGCCATGAAGATAAACAATGGCACTGATATGAGCACGTAGTCCGTTAAGAGCCCGTATATTTTCTGCGCTAGGATATAGAGCGGCCCAGTCCCTGGCCGACCGGTGAGAACCCCGTCGCCGAATGAAAACGGGTTCAAAAGCAGTGTCGGTTCGAACTTCAGGACAAGAACCAGAACCGCAAGCGAAGCCGAGGCCAGACCCAAGGGCATTCCGATCGCCAGAAGCACGATCAGGGCGACCATCAGGATGAGTGAGATTGTTCCAATATCCATCAGTCTTGTCCCACCGCTCGTTTGATCATTTCAATTTCGTCTTCGTCCGGTTCATCTGTGTGGATTTCCGGTTCTTTGTTCCAATCAGCGATCAAGTTCAAAATTGCTTGCATTGCGACGAGCGTAATCACGATCAGCACCATCGGCTGCAACGTCGCCGGGATCGGAGGATTGAAGGCGGAGCCATAAAGCTCCCATTTATAGAGCTTGTTGACGAACACCTGTTTGTAGCTGCCGTAGACCAGAAAGAAAGCAAATAGCACGATCAGTATTGTCGAAACCGTATCAAAAACGCGCTGAAGCCAACGTGGAACTGCATCGTACAGCAGGAATATTCGAATGTGACTGCGTTGTTGCATGGCGTAGTAGCCAGACATCAAAAACACAAAGCTAGCGAACCAGAGTGTCATTTCATTGGCCCACTCGGTCGGCTTTTCCAGGATATAGCGCATGAAGACTTCGTAGAGCATGACGACAGTCATGATTGCGATCATCATCATCGTAACTCGGCCTATGAACAACGCAAAATAATCCATAACCGTAGAGCCCTCGAACTCCATCGTCGCTGGGCGCACGGTCTTTGTACCTATCACTGCAAGAAACGGTAGAATGACGAGCGCGGCCACGTCGATGGTGTCGACATACCCCCCGAACACACCAGGTAATTCGGGCGTGACGTCGCTGCGCAGATATATTTCTGTTACCTGACTTTTGAGGGATTCAGACGTGTAAGGCAGCCAATCCAATAGGAATGCTGGGAGATGCCAAACAAGCCAACTGGCAGTCGCGACGAAGGCCAACGGTATGAGCCATTCAATTGGTCCGCCTGAATTCTTGTGCATCGCGTAACCCTCGTCCCTATCCTTCGATCCTGTAATGATCGATAAAGTCTCGATCCGGTTCGACACCCAGTCCTGGGCCTGTCGGGATCATGACACGGCCGTTGTTGGCCTTGACCTGATTTTGAATTTCCAGCGGAACGGTCAGCAGATCGTCCCTAAACTTGTTGTCCGTGGTGTCGAACTCCAGCATCGGCTCCCATGGATGCAAGCCGCCTGGAATTGCTGGCATGGCCGCCAGTAAATGCACATTAGTTGCGACGGCGATTGCGCTACCCCAGACGTGATTTACGACCGGAGTGAAATGTGCGTGGCATAGAGACAGTACTCTGAGATACTCTGAAATACCGCCCAAAGCGCATACTTCTGGCTGCGCTATGTCGATGCCGCGATTTTCAAGAAGGCTGCGCCAGGCCCAGCGATTGAAAACTGCCTCCCCGCCTGAGATGTTAACTTTAAGCGAAGTGCGCAATTCGCGGTATCCGTCAATGTCTTCCGGTGCGACGGGTTCTTCGAACCAATATGCGTCCAGTTCTTCCAACGCCCGACCGACAAAAAATGCGTCCGAAGTCGTATAGGCGTGGTTTGCATCGACCATAAAAGGAAAGTCGTCTCCAACTCCGCGTCGAACTGCTTCGCACAGCTTCACATCAGGCTTCGGGCCAAAGCCCGTTTTCATCTTGGTGGCGGTAAATCCCATTGCCTTTATCTTTGCGGCTTCATCCTCAAAACGGCTGGCCAGATTGGAAATCGGTTCATCCCGGAGCATCATGCCGTAGCCGTAACAAGGAACGCTTGTGCGATGCGCGCCGCCGACAAGCTTATGAAGGGGTAGGCCAGAGATTTTGCCGGTGATATCCCAAAGTGCGATGTCCACCCCGGACAAAGCCTGGATTGGCATTCCGCTTTGGCCATGGTCTCGCAAAAGGTTGTACACCTTGTGCCAGATCACGTCTTTGTCCAAAGGGTCCAAGCCACGGACCAATGGTTGGATTACCTTTTCCACGATGGACTTGTTGGCTATGGCTACGTTTCCGGGACCAAAGCACTCCCCCCAACCGGTTACTCCTTCATCAGTCTGAATCTCGACGAGATGGGTTGTACGCTTGTCGTAATACTGTTGCGAATAGCCCAGAACTTCCGGCATGTCGTACTGCAGTACGTGACTTATTATTCTGGTAATTTTCATGAAGTTCTGGATCCCGGCACCGATCCGGAGAGGCCGCTACGGCGGCCTTTCCGTGTATCATATTTTGGTCGAAGCCTGATTACTGCATTGCGCCCAGGTCACGCAGGAAGTTGATGTGGCTTTCCAAAAGCGCCTTTGCTTCAGGCGTTGTGGCAAATTCCGTCCAACCAACCTGAACGGCTGCGCGATACGCTGCCAGATCTTCAGGCGTCCACTCATACAGCTGAACACCTTTTGCCTTCAGGTCTTTTGCAGTTTGAGCGTTCTGAACTTCGTTTATGGTGGCATTGTGCAATGCCAGGCTGTCCATCGCGACTTCCATGATTTTCTTATGGTGTGGGGGCATTGCTTCCCAAACGTCTTTGCGGCACGCAAGGTGGTCAGCTGGCATTGAGTGGAAACCCGGATAGTTCGTGTGCCCTGCAATCTCATAAAGACCTAAGCCCACATTGTTGGTAAGGTTTGCAGCGTCTGCGCCGTCAATAATGCCGGTTTCCAAGGCCGTGAAGATTTCGTTGAAATCCATCACGATCGGAGAGGCTCCGAGTTCTGCGAATACCTTGGTTGCCAGTCCCGGAGGCGAGCGGAACTTCCAATCCTTAAAGTCTTCCACCTTAGCAATTGGCTTAGTCGACGAAAGCGACTCAGGTCCGGGAATCCACCATCCAATGAATTCCATGTCGTACCCATTATATAGATCGTTGACAGCTTCTCTGCCACCACCGTGCAGAAGCCAAGCCATTTGCTGATATGGGTTCTGGTAACCGCCGAGAAGATCGCCTGCAAACTGGAAGGCTGGGTTTTTGCCGGTCTGATAACCGCCACCCGTCATGTCGCAGTCAAGAATTCCTGTTGCTGCCGCATCGAATGTTTCAACCGACTTGACGACCGAAGATGAGTAGAACATTTCAACTTCGATTTCGCCATTCGACATTTCTTGAATGTCTTCGACGAATTTTGCCGCCATCTGGCCTGACAGTGTTTCGGGTGAAAAATGTGTTTGAATTCGAAGTTTGGTTGTTTCAGCCATCGCGAAGCCGGTTGCCAATGTCGTGGCCACCGCGGCGACGGCCGCTGTCTTGACTATTTGCATAATGTCCTCCCAGACGTTGAGCGTTGCGCGAGATAGGAAATCTTGCTGCCTCCCTTGCCTTTACGCAGGTTGACGTTAAGCCGAAGAGACGAATGCAACAAGAAAAATTTGAAATTTTAAAAATTTTCGAGATTCTTGCTGTAAATCAAAAATAAGGTTAGGACGCTATTTGGACAGAACTCGAAGGTAAATGCTGGAATGAACGAAGAGATCGATATTTATCAAGACCTTAAGATGCGCTTGATTTCGAATGGATTCGAGCATGGAGCCAAGGTTCGGGCCGAAGAATTGCGTAAAGAGTATGGCTGTTCGGCAAGCGCCGTTCGCGAAGTTCTATTTAGACTGGCGGCGGTAGGTCTAGTAGATTTTCAAGAGCAGAAAGGTTTTCGTGTTCCAGCGCGTTCGCCGCAGAAGCTCATAGAACTAACCCACGTCCGTATTCTATTGGAGGCCGAAGGCACTGCGATGTCGATCCGCAATGGCGGAGTGGATTGGGAAGCAAGATTGACGGCCGCGCATCACAAACTTAGCCATATCGAAAAACGCATACACTCCACAGACGACCCGAGCGGCCTTATCGAGATATGGTTTGCCTCGGAGAAGGAGTTTCACCAAACGCTTATTTCTGCCTGTGGCTCGGAAACCTTAAAGCAAATGCATAGCCGAGTTTACGCGCAATTCAGACAGCAGTTGATGGTGGCAGATCGGAACTTTGAGTTCATTTCTCAAAACATAAGACACCATGCCGATATACTTGAAGCAGCATTGTCTGGGGATGAGCAGTTAACACGAGAAAAAATTCACGATCATCTGAAACGCCACCTAACTGGAAAGACGATGGGCGACTAAAGCCGAATATCGTCTTCCAAATACACCTGAATGATTTTGTCGAAGCTTGATTCCGCCTTAAACCCCAACTCCAGGGCGCGATCTGTTTGAAAGTCGCGCGGCCAATTCTTGACTATTCTTTCGATTGCCTCGTCGGGTTCTCGCCTAATTAAGCCCACTGCATCTTGACCGGCCACATCGCGCAGCGCTTCGATTTGTTCGGCGACGGTGCAACTTACGCCCGGCATGTTCAACGCGCGTCTATCATTCAAAAGCTGCGTGTCCATTGTTGCTGCGTGGGTCAAAAAAGTCGCAGCGGCGCGGGGGCTGGCGTGCCAGTGGCGAATAGTTTCGGCAACTGGCAAAACAGCCTCATTCCCATTCAAAGGCTCTCGGATTATACTTGAAAAGAAGGACGAAGCGGCAGCGTTGGCTTTGCCAGGGCGCACACACAAAGTGGGCAAGCGTAAGGAAATACCGTCGATATATCCTTTCCTGCTGAAATCTGTGATCATCAATTCAGACGCCGCTTTCTGCGCTCCGTAACTGGTCAAAGGTGCCGAGAGGAACTCATCGTTTATCTTTTCGGGGAATGGTGACCCGAAAACTGCTATGGATGAGGCAAAAACCAGACAAGGTGTGTACTCGCCTCCTGATGCCTCGTGTTCATCTTTGAGTGCGTTCAGCAGTGCCCACGTCGCCATAAGGTTGACATCCCAGCCCATCGCAAAGTCTTTCTCAGCTTGGCCTGAAACGATAGCTGCAAGGTGGAATATGACGTCCGGGCGTTGAGCTGCAACCGACTTGGCGATGCCTGACGCAGTCAAATTCCCCACAATTTGCTTACCTGGCGCACTGTCGAGCGGAAACGAGAGATCGAACAGTGAGAATTGGGCATCTGCTCCAAAAGTCTTTTGGGTCGTAATGCGATGGGCCAGTTTCTGGCCCAGCATTCCTCCGCCGCCTATAACAAGGATCCGCGTCACAGCATTCCATTCCGTTTTTTGAGTTCCAGATACAAAGCCGAATGATCCAGTTCGGCCCCATCCATTTCGTCTATCAGATATTCGAAACGATTGCGCACAGATTGGGTGCTAGGTAGCTCAACGCTCAGGCTTCGTGCCTCCTCTAGCGTGTTATCCAAATCCTTTAATTGAAACTTGGATAAACCTCCGGGTTCAAAATTTCCATCAGACATTCGTTCGCCATGTTGTTGTAAGATAATACTATCCGCAAAGCCCCCCTTCAGTGCGGCCCTCAACGCGGTGGGGTCTGCACCGCCTTGCTGAGCCAGTAGTGTCGCTTCGGCGACGGCCGATATTGTCACAGCGACAATTGTTTGATTGGCCAATTTGCACAATTGACCAGAACCACTTGGGCCTACATGCACAGGACGTCCCATTGCCGTCAGAACCGGCCGCACGCGCTCCAAAATGTCCTGATCGCCACCGACCATGATCGCAAGGGTGCCAGCTTCGGCACCTACGGTGCCACCGGAAACCGGGGCATCCAGATGCTGCACCCCCATCGAGGACAATTGCGCGGATTGCTCTCTGGCGTGTTCGGGTTTGGCGCTGGACATATCAATCCAGATCATCCCCGGTTTGAGTTGTTCACGGAAAGCCTCGTCAGAAATTAGCGCGCCGGTCGCGTAACCATCCGAGAGCATGGTTATTATTACATCTGTACCCGAAACCGCCACCGGGGCAGTTTCCGCCAATGTCGCTCCTTCTGCTGTTAACGGTTTTGCCTTTTCCAAGCTTCGGTTCCATACAGTGAGCGGAATTTGGGCGCGTAAAATATTCCGTGCCATGGGAGCACCCATCAGGCCGGTTCCCAACAGAGCTACTTTGAACTGCTTGCTCATCATCTACTGTCCTTCCGAAGGTGCGCCACGCATGGTTATGGCCAAACCAAAATCTCTGTCATACGCTAACGGCTCTGGGTCCACATGCCAGAAGTCGTTGCGAGTTCGCTATGGTTTCTTTGCTTTTCGGTTAATCAGTGGGACGAAGTAACACTTTTCCAGTCGCCACTTATAGGGTCGGAATATTTATATGTCAGAAAGACTTAAGGGAAAACACGTCCTAGTCACAGCCGCCGCACAAGGGATCGGACTTGCAAGCGCAATTGCAATGGCAAGAGAGGGTGCGAAAGTCTATGCAACGGATATTAACCCTGAAAAACTAAATTTGATTCGCGGTCACAATCTCGAAAATCTCGAAATTTTCGAGATGGATGTGACGAATAATGACAGTATTCATCATGGGGTCGCGCGAGCGAAGCCAGACGTCTTATTCAACTGCGCCGGGTTTGTGCATCACGGAACTATTCTGGATGCAACCGATGAAGAATGGGATTTCGCCATGGACCTTAATGTTCGCTCAATGGTGCGCACGACAAAGGCTGTATTGCCGGGAATGCTAGAGCGCGGAGGAGGCTCGATAATCAATATGTCTTCCGCACTGGGTTCCATAATTGGTGCGCCAAATCGTTTTGTATATGGAACGACAAAGGCTGCTGTTGTTGGGCTGACGAAATCGGTAGCCGTGGACTTCATAACGCAAGGAATTCGGTGCAATTGCATTTGTCCGGGAACAGTAGACAGTCCCAGTTGGCGTGACCGCGTAGATGCGTTGGGCGAGCTACTGGGTAGCAGAGAAGAAGCCCTTGCACAATTTGTGGCGCGTCAGCCTATGGGGCGTGTAGCGAGAGCAGAAGAGATTGCTGCATTGGTCGTCTATCTGGCGAGCGATGAGAGTGCATTCACCACAGGACACACGCATATAATTGACGGGGGATGGTCAGGCCAATGACAAAAGTATCAAAAAATGATCTCCGATCTCGCAAGTGGTTCATGAATTCTGAGAACCTTGAGATGACCGCATTGTATCTAGAGAGATACCTGAATTACGGGTTGACTCGTGCAGAACTGCAATCAGGCAAACCGATCATCGGTATTGCTCAGACCGGCAGTGATTTGAGCCCCTGCAATCGGCATCATATCGAGTTGTCTAAACGCGTTCGCGACGGAATCATCGCCGCCGGGGGAACGTGCATCGAAATACCGGTCCACCCGATACAAGAGACCGGTAAACGGCCAACGGCCTCGCTCGACCGCAACCTGGCTTATTTGTCCTTGGTTGAGAGTCTGTTCGGGTATCCAATTGATGGCGTTGTTCTGAACATTGGTTGCGACAAGACCACGCCCGCACTTCTTATGGCCGCTGCGACTGTCAACATCCCAGCGATTGCCCTGTCGGTCGGTCCCATGCTCAACGGTTGGTGGAAAGGTGAACGCGCCGGATCGGGCACGGTTATATGGAAAGCGCGCGAAGACCTTGCGGCTGATGAAATCGACACCGATGAGTTCATGGAAATCGCAGCCGCCGCAGCACCTTCTGTGGGTTATTGCAATACGATGGGAACAGCGACGACCATGAACTCGCTTGCTGAGGCCTTGGGTATGCAATTGCCCGGATCAGCAGCCATACCAGCCCCGTATAGAGAGCGCGGTCAAATCAGTTATGAAACGGGTAAACGCATTGTGGATATGGTTTGGGAGGATTTACGACCAAGCGATATCATGACACGGCAGGCTTTTGAGAATGCGATTGTCATAAACTCGGCAATTGGCGGTTCGACGAACGCGCCGATCCACCTGAATGCGATCGCCCGGCATCTTGGTGTTCCGTTGACCAACGATGACTGGCAGAAACATGGCTACGACGTTCCTCTGTTGGTCAACATGCAGCCTGCGGGTAAATATCTTGGCGAAGACTACCAACAGGCCGGGGGTGTTCCCGCCGTTGTAGGAGAGCTTCTTGATGCTGGATTGCTGCCGCATCCCGATGCGATAACGGTGAACGGCAAGACGATGGGCAATAATTGCTCGGCGCGCCGGTCTCAGAATAGCGAAGTAATCAAACCTGTCGGTAGCCCGGTTAAGCAACAGGCGGGGTTCATCAATCTCTCGGGTAACCTGTTCGAGAGTGCGATTATGAAAACATCTGTGATCTCCCAGGCATTTCGAGAGACCTACCTGTCGAACCCGGATGATCCTAATGCATTTGAGGGCAGGGCGGTAGTGTTTGATGGGCCTGAGGACTTTCACCATCGGATCGATGATCCCGCAGAAAACATCGACGCAAACTGTATTCTGATTATGCGCGGAGCAGGACCAAAAGGATACCCAGGTGCTGCAGAGGTCGTGAACATGCGTCCGCCCGCGTACTTGTTGAAACAAGGTATCGAAGCCCTTCCTTGCATCGGTGATGGACGGCAATCCGGAACATCAGGAAGCCCGTCTATCCTGAATGCTTCACCCGAAGCTGCGGAGGGTGGTGGGTTGGCCTTAGTACGAAATGGTGACCGACTGCGCATCGATCTTGGCAAAGGCACAGCAGATATGCTGGTTTCGCTCGAAGAACTGCATGAACGCGCCCGCGATCTGGAGGCAAAGGGTGGGTATTCAATGCCGCCCAACCAATCCCCGTGGCAGGAAATTTTCCGCGAAAAAGTAGATCGGTTGGATCGCGGTATGACGCTCAAGGGGGCAGAAAACTACCACGATATCGCGCGGGGATTCATGCCACGCGACAATCACTAAAAGGAACAGAAATGAAACTTGTTCGTTACGGAGCAGAGGGCTCGGAAAAGCCTGCGTTGGTCGACGCTGAGGGCCAATTGCGGGATCTGTCCGCTCATATCATTGATATTACAGGTGATATGTTGGATGATGGAACGCTTGATAACCTGCGCTCATTGGATCCGAACAACCTGCCAATTGTAGAGGGTGACCCTCGTATCGCACCGTGTGTCGGTGACATCGGTAAATTTCTTTGCATCGGTTTGAACTACTCGGACCATGCTGCAGAAACCGGCGCAGATATTCCCGAGCATCCGATACTTTTTTTCAAGGCTAACTCAGCGGTCATTGGGGCATATGACGAAGTTGTCATGCCGCGGGGATCTACACACACTGACTGGGAATGCGAACTGGGCGTCGTCATAGGTAAAACAGCCAAATACGTTTCCAAGACCGACGCGCTCGAATACGTTGCTGGCTATTGCATCGTAAACGACGTGTCGGAAAGGCATTTTCAAACTCAACTGACCGGTCAATGGACCAAAGGCAAGTCTTGCGACACATTTGGCCCTACTGGCCCGTGGCTAGTGACCCGGGATGAGGTGCCGGATCCTCAAAGTCTTGGTATGTCACTGGATGTAAACGGTCAGCGCATGCAAACCGGGAATACTGCTACGATGATCTTTTCCGTTGCCGAGATCATTGAACATTTAAGCCAACTTTTCACACTGCATCCCGGTGACGTCATTTCAACTGGAACACCGCCCGGTGTTGGAATGGGGATCAAACCGGAACCAGTTTACCTGAAAAAAGGCGACGTCATGGAGCTTCGCATCGATGGGCTTGGCGTTCAGCGGCAAGAGGTCGGCCAAGATGACTGACTTATTGCAAATCGGAGGGATCACTGAACGGATGCGAGAACGCCTGTCCACAGTGTTCAATATTCATCAATTGGACGATTTCAGCGCGGATAGTATAACACATATCGTTACAAATGGGCATGATGGCGTTCCGCATGACCTCATGACATCACTCAGCAGTTTAAAGATGATCAGCGTCTATGGAGTCGGTTACGACGCCGTCGACGCAAATGCCGCGGCTGAGCGCGGGATTGTCGTGACGCACACACCCAATGTTTTGAACAAAGAAGTCGCAACCACCGCCGTTCTGCTGTTGCTGTCATGTTATCGAGAGCTCATACGTGACGACGATTACGTTCGGTCCGGACGGTGGGAAGTTGAAGGCAATGCCCCTTTGACACGATCAGCGGACAATCAAAGAATAGGCATTCTTGGTCTTGGTCGCATTGGTCAGGCGATCGTTGATAAGTTGGAGCCGTGGGCCCCCGAAATCTCTTATAACACCCGCAATCAAAAGGATGTCCCGTACCGATATTTCGACAGTTTGGTTGAAATGGCAGAACATGTGGATGTCCTCATATGCATCACGCCCGGCGGCCCGTCGACCAATAGGCTGGTCAACGCTGAGGTGTTGCGCGCGTTGGGGGCAGGGGGCACTCTTATAAACGTTAGTCGAGGTTCGGTTGTCGACGAAACTGCCCTAATCAATGCATTGCAAAACGGTGAGCTCGGGTGGGCAGGGCTTGATGTTTTTGAAGACGAACCGCGCGTTCCAAAAGCATTGCGCGAGTTGTCCAATGTCGTTCTGCTCCCTCACGCTGGTAGCGCGACTATTGAGACACGTGCAGCTATGGGTGACCTAACTGTCGACAATCTCCTGCAACACCTTAAGGACGGATCGGTGATCACAGCTGTGCCGGAATGCAGAGATCTGTAGAAGGCCAATCTGAATAGTGTTTGAGTTTGCCGTTGCGGTTTTCTTTCTGCTGATTACGCCTGGCCCAGGTGTTTTGACAACTGCGGGTATTGGATCAGCATTTGGTTTTCGAGCTGGGCTCGCTTTTCTGGCCGGTTTGATGCTGGGCGGGTTCATCAACATGATGTTTGTTGTCTCTGGAGTCGCTGCAGTAGCTTTGGCTATACCGGTACTTAGAACTTTGCTGCTATTTGCCTCTGTCGGGTATTTGGGATTTCTCGCCTGGCGTATTGCAAGAGCTGGCTCAAAGGTCGGGTTTTCCCCCGCGGTCTCGCCACTTGGTTTTGCGAACGGGCTGACACTTCAGTTCATTAATCCCAAGGCTTACGTGGTCGGCACTGCATTGTTTTCAGGGTTTGCCTTTTTGCCCGATGCGCCCGTTTGGGAGGTCGTCATAAAAATCGTAATATTCAATATGATTTGGGTGCCAGTGCACATGATCTGGCTGGGTGCTGGCGCAAAGCTAGGCAGCCTTGATTTAAGTGAGAGATCACATCAAAGGATCAACTTTGCGATGGCGGCTTCATTGATGGTTGTTGTGGTGATTGCTTTGGCGTCGGCGCTTTAAACGAAGCCTGCGTCAGTCGTACTTAGCAGACGGTTGAAAGACACAAATCAAAGTGACGCCGTTATTCCGCCATCAACGTAGAGAGTATGTCCATTAACGAAACTGGATGCAGGGGAGGCAAGGAATATGGCGGCGCCGACAAGTTCTTCCACATTGCCCCAGCGACCGGCCGGGGTTCGTTTCTCGAGCCATGCACTAAACTCAGGGTCAGCAACCAATGCGGCGTTCAAAGGTGTATCGAAATATCCAGGCGCAATGGCATTGCAGTTTAGGCCATACTTAGCCCAATCAGTCGCCATTCCTTTTGTAAGGTTGGTCACGGCACCTTTTGTCGCCGTGTAAGGCGCAATACCCGGTCTTGCCAATGCGGATTGAACCGACGCAATGTTAATGATCTTGCCTGACTTTCTTTCAATCATGTGCCGTGCCACAGCCTGACCGACATGAAAGACGGACGCTACATTTGTCTGTAGTAGGTGCTCGAAGGCATCAGCGGGGAAATCCTGTAGCTCCGTCCTGTGTTGCATTCCGGCGTTGTTTATCAGGATGTCTATGGGGCCGACATTGTCTTCAAAGTTGTCCACGGCAGATCGGACACCTTCATGATCGGTTGCATCGAACGAAAGTTCACGTACCGAGGCGCCTGTTTCGCTCAACTCGGATGCTGCTGCCGCTAGTTTCGCGGTGTCGCGCCCGTTCAAAACGACTTGCGAACCGGCGGCAGCCAAGCCACGGGCCAACGCAAATCCAATGCCTTGGCTAGAGCCTGTTACTAGTGCGCGTGTTCCCTCTAGGTTGAACATTTCAAGCATCATGCAAAAACCCCTTGGTTGTCAGCACCGACTATCCGTATCTTTTGGCAATATGTATAGGGAGTCTGTGCAATGTCTTCGGCCAATGTTGCTGTTGTTATCCATGCCGCAAAAGATCTGAGGTTGGAAAACCGGGACGTACACGAAGTGGGGCCAGACGAAGTCTTGATTGCCATGCGCGCGGGTGGGATTTGCGGCTCTGACCTGCATTATTATAACCACGGTGGTTTCGGTGCGATCAAGTTGCGTCAGCCGATGGTGCTAGGACATGAAATCGCCGGAGAAATCGTGAAAGTCGGGTCAAGTGTGCAGGGGCTGCACTTAGGCCAACTGGTTGCAGTTTCTCCATCCCGCCCTTGCCAAGCCTGCATTTATTGTCTTAACGGGCAGCAAAACCACTGTCTTGATATGAAGTTCTATGGCAGCGCGATGCCGTTCCCGCATATCCAAGGCGCTTTTCAAAGCAAACTCGTGGCGAAAGCCAGTCAATGTGTTCCGGCAGATGGGTTGAGCCCTGCGCAGGCCGCTATGGCCGAACCTCTGGCTGTCTGTTTGCACGCGATTAAACAAGCCGGGAACCTCTTAGGCAAAACGGTACTTATCACGGGATGCGGTCCGATTGGCTGCCTCACGATCTTGGCGGTACGTCGTTCTGGAGCGGCCAGAATAGTGGCGACGGATATCTCGGACCAGACCCTCGCTCTGGCGCGTGAATGCGGGGCAGACGATGTCATCAACACCTACGCCGATCCGCAAAAACTGGAGCAGTTTGAAAACGACAAGGGCCAGGTTGATGTCCAACTGGAGTGTTCTGGGGCTCAATCGGCTCTGGCTTCTGGCGTCGCATGCTTGCGACCGGGTGGAACATTGGTTCAGCTTGGTCTGGGTGGAGATATGACTGTGCCGATTCAGGCGTTGACTGCAAAAGAGATAGTGCTTCGCGGGTCTTTCCGTTTCCATTCCGAGTTCTCAGTCGCGGTCGAGATGATGCGAAGCGGACTAATAAACGTCGACCAGTTGGTGACGCATTCCTTCGAAGTTGGCGAGGCTGTAACTGCCTTTGAGGTCGCGTCTGATCGAAGCCAATCAATGAAAGTGCAGTTAACGTTTCCGGAAAATGACGATGGATAGGCGAATGCGTGATATTGCAAAGACTTATGAAAGAGACGGTTTCGTAGCTCCGCTGGATATCCTGACAGCTTCCGAGGTCCAAACGCTGCGCGATGATTTTGAGAAAGCAGAGCTCATTCTCAGAGACGACCCAGAGAAACTCAAGCTTCTATATTCTTATCCGGACAGGCTGATACCATCATTCGATGCACTTCTTCGCCATCCGAAGCTGATTGAGGCTGCTTCAACAGTGTTGGGGCCGGACCTCATGGTTTGGAGCGGTGCACTTTTCGTAAAAGAAGCGCGATCATCGAAGATAGTCTCGTGGCACCAAGACTTGACCTATTGGGGTTTGGATGATGCTGAAGAGGTAACCTGTTGGGTTGCGATTTCAGAAGCGTTTGAGCAAAGCGGGTGTATGAGGTTTGTTCCTGGCAGCCATAAAAGCCGGATCGTGCCTCACGTGGACACCTTCAGCGAAAACAATCTTTTGTCACGTGGGCAGGAAATCGCAGTCGATGTGAACGAAAAAGATGCAGTTGCAGCCGAATTGCGTGCAGGGCAGGCATCCATGCATCACGGGCATCTCTTTCACGCATCAGGGCCCAATAACACGGACGATAGACGCATTGGTGCGGCGTTGCGTTTCATAAAGCCCTCAATGAAACAGCAAAACGGAGTGAAAACTTTGGTTGCGCTAGTCGCAGGGCGAGATGATTTTGGGCATTTTTTAGTTGCGTCCTCCCCTCAGGGCTTTTTGCATGAGAACGATTTCGTTTTGTGTCAAAGGGATGCAGATCGCAAGAAACAAATACTCTTCGCCGGAGTGTAATGACTCCCTTCGCGAGCTCAGACCCATTGCTATATCGACCGGGAAGCCGCCCTGAATCGCGAAAACTAGTAGACAATTAAAAGTTAACATAGTCGCTAAGCTTTTCTTCCACTGGGCGAAAAGTTGCAGAGGAAGTCTACGGCAGGTTCGAAATCAAAATAGTCATTACAAACTCAAAAAGTATTCTGTTTAATTTTTAATTTGCGATCGTTGCGCTTAGCGCCTCTTCCTTTGTTTTGACCTTTTCGGTTGCTTCGCTCCAATATGAACCACTTTTTTTGTCAATGTGGTTTTCCAATACTTCGAAAGCACTGTGGAAATCATCCTGCTTCACTGACTTGACTAGTTCAATGTGCTGCTCGTGGGATCTCGACATATGCCTAGGGTGGCGACCTAGCCTGTTGCGCACGGCTGAGACTTTCAAAGCTATTGTCTGATAGGCGTCGTTGAGGAACCTATTGTTCGCGCAATCGAATATACACTGGTGGAAAATAGTGTCCTGTCGAAGATATTCCGTATCATTTCCGGAATCTCTTGCCAGATTCATTTCTTTAACACATTTGTCCAGTTCGGCGTGCAGCTTCTTGCTGTCGGTTTGCATAGCGTATTTTAACGCCGCGGTTTCAAGGCAAACTCGCGCATCGATTAGTTTATCGAGTTCGTCAGGTTCAAGGTCAAATACGAATGATCCACGTTGGGGTTCGACGACCAATAATCCTTCCATTTCAAGTCTGTTGATCGCTTCACGTACCGGCGTTCGACTTACTTCCAGTTCTTTGGCAATTTTAGACTCTGAAAGCTGTTCACCTAGATCGAACTCGCCACTTACAATGCGTTCTTTCAGATTTTCAGCGACTAACTCGGTTAATGATTTCGGGCGGTTGAATAGAGCCATTTCGTTTCCTCTATAAGGACTGTATCAACCGAGACATTGGCATTCAATGTGTTAGGGTCAGGACCCAATGATTATCGAGGGGGTCTTGTCAGATTAACTTTGCTTGAGCGGGGCAGGGCGGTTGCTTAGCTTTTGTCCATGACCAGACCTGCCTCTATCAAGTACTTCAAAACCAGCCCCGAGATCATCCGCCTTGCGGTGATGCTGTACATCCGTTTCCCTCTTTCGCTTCGGAATGTCGAAGATCTGCTGCACGAGCGAGGTATCGACGTGAGCCACGAAACTGTCCGATATTGGTGGAACAGGTTTGGCCCGATATTTGCTGCTGAGATTAGACGGAAGCGCGTTCAGCAACTGCGTGCGTTCTCTAAATGGAAGTGGCACGTGGACGAGGTTTTCGTGAAGGTGAATGGCAAGCGGCATTATCTTTGGCGGGCTGTTGATCACGAAGGCGAAGTACTGGAAGCCGTTGTCACTGAACGCCGAAACAAAGCTGCAGCACTGAAATTCCTCAAGAAATTGATGAAGCGGCACGGTAAATCTGAAGAAGTAGTCACCGATCGCTTCGCGTCGTATCGGGCTGCTCTCAGAGAGCTCGGAGCTACCGAAAAACAGCAGACGGGCAGGTGGCTCAACAACCGCATCGAGAACTCGCACCTGCCTTTCCGACGAAGAGAACGCGCGATGCAACGCTTCAGGCGCATGCGAAGTTTGCAGAAGTTCGCCGCCGTCCATTCCTCCGTCTACAACCATTTCAACCATGAAAGATCTCTCACCGGCAGAGATACCTTCAAGCTAACACGCACCGCCGCTCTCGCCGAGTGGCGCGAACTTGGTGCGGCATAAAGGGCAGCTGTACTGGCCTAGCTGAGACTGGTTCGAATTCGTCTGACAGCACCGCCATAAAAATAAGGCGTTTGCGACCACTCTATGAGCGCCTTTCTGACCCACCGATTTTCCGGTTTCCCACAAAGTTTCCCACGTTCATGTTCGGTTCTTGTTCTGGTCCCGCTTGATTTGGGCCAGTTTTGCGAGTCGTTTTTGACTGGCACCTTTGGGATAATTCTGAACCATGGACAGGCATTTGTGACACGTAATGGCTGCAAACTGGTGGTCTATGCATCCGGCCTCGGCTAATTCGCTGGCTGCGCTGTACCGCAGTCTGTGCACGGTGTAGACAACGAGGCCCAGAGTCTTGCGCGCCTTTATCTTGGCGTTTTGAATTTTGTCGTAATCCAATTGACGCCCGTGTTCATCGCAAAGAATGTAGCGCAAGCTGTGACGCTTCGTTGAAGCCAACACTTCGCGTAATCGGTCGGTGAGCGGAGTCCACAAATTAAAACGAATTTGCAGGGCTAGACCTAGAAGGGCGAGTGGATGGAAAGACAGCGATCCGCACTATCCAGCGCGGGTTAGAGAGCTTTGCCGCGTCTACCGCGCACGCCTATTCTATCGGGATTAAGTCTGGGAATAACCTGGCCTTGAAAGGGCACCGACTGCAGCTGGTTCCGTAGAGGCTAGCCATCTTTCGCACGCCCATTTTTTTACAGACTTCAGTATCCTTGCTCCGTCTATAACCACTTCAACCAGAAAGATCTCTCATCAGCCGAGACACCTTCAAGCTGACTCGGTCTGCCGCTCAAGCGGGGTGGAGCGATCTTTGCGCGGCTTAAAGGGTAGTCTCTCAGACCTGCCAGAGACTGGTTGGACTTCGCCTGACAGCACCTCTTGGGACCTGTAAGCACCGAAGCGATGACAAAATTGTTGCCGTCGCTTAGCCGTTCCGCGAACTCATTTCAGATAGGAGTTAAACCAATCAATGGTGCGATCCCAGGCTAGGTTTGCCATCTCCTCATCATAGCGCGGCGTGCTATCGTTGTGAAAACCATGGTTGGCATTTTCGTAGATATAGGCCTCGTAAACCTTATCATTGGATTGCAGAGCGGCTTCAAAATCTGGCCAACCTGCGTTGATGCGTTCGTCAAGTTCGCCCATCTGAACAAGTAACGGTGCCTGAATTTTGGGTACGTCTTCTGCTGCAGGCTGACGTCCGTAGAATGGCACTCCTGCCGCCAGTTCGGGGTAGGCCACGGCAATTGCGCTGACCACTCCACCGCCATAACAGAAACCCACCGCGCCGACCTTGCCGGTGCAATCTTCCCGGTTCAGCAGGTATTCGAACCCGTTGAAGAAATCGTTCATCAACTCGACACCGTCCACTGTCTTTTGCAATTCGCGCCCATCGGCGTCGTTGCCCGGGTAGCCGCCTACCGATGTCAGACCGTCGGGGGCCAGCGCCATAAAGCCGGCTTTTGCCAACCTGCGCGCCACATCCTCGATGTAAGGATTCAAACCGCGGTTTTCGTGGATCACCAGCACCCCAGGAATGGGCCCTTCAACACCGGCGGGCCGGACAAGATACCCTCGGACATCACCGGTTCCATTCGGTGACGGATAGGTAATGTAGTCTGCGTGGATATCGGGATCGTTGAATGACACTTGCTGAGCCATCGCATAATTGGGGCTGAGCATGTTCAGCAATGCAACCGCTGTCACGCCGCCAACCGCGAACTTACCGGCGCGGTCCAGGAATTGGCGCTTGGTGATCTTGCCGTGCGCGTAAAAGTCGTACAGGTCCAGAAGTTCCTGGTCGAAGTCTTTTGCCGTCATGCGGGTCATTGTGGATCTCCTAATGAGTTTGGCAGTCTGAAGGGTGGGTAGTATCCGATCTAAAAGTCTTGATTTGATTGAGCGTCTGGATGGGATTCCTAAGATACCGCCAGTGACAGTTCCTTGTCCGCGTACCGTTCGCGCAGCACGTTCTTTTGAACTTTTCCCATAGTGTTTCGTGGCAATTCCGGGACGAGGTCGTAGCGGCGCGGATGCTTGAAGCGCGACAGCTTGTCCCTGATGGTCTCAGCAATCTGATCCGTGTCAAGTTTTACGCCAGGCTTAGCAACAAGAGCGGCGATGATTGCTTCGCCGAAGTCGTCGTCGGGGACGCCGAAAACCGCCGATTCCAGAACACCGTCGATGTCGTTCAGGACGTCTTCAATTTCTTTGGGATAGACGTTGTAACCGCCGGTAATGATCAGGTCTTTTGACCTGCCCACAATCGAAAGGTAGCCATCTTCGCTGAATTGGCCCAAGTCGCCGGTGATGAAGAACCCGTTTTCTCGCAGTTCTGCCGCGGTTTTTTTGGGCATCTGCCAATAGCCTTTGAACACGTTGGGGCCGCGCACTTCGATCATTCCAACCTCGCCTTGGGCCACTGGCGCTCCGGTTTTAGGGCTAGTTACAATGACCTCGGTACCCGGCAGCGCCATGCCAACGGTGCCTGCGCGACGCTCACCGCTATAGGGGTTCGAGGTGTTCATGTTTGTCTCGGTCATGCCATAGCGCTCGAGGATGCGGTGACCGGTGCGCGTTTCAAATGCACTATGGGTTTCGGCGAGCAACGGGGCAGAACCGGAAACGAACAGGCGCATGTTCCCGGTGATTTCTTTGGTGAAATTGTCCTCCGCCAGCAGCCTCGTGTAGAATGTGGGCACACCCATTAGAAGGGTCGAATGAGGCAACTCTTTCAAGATCGTGCCAATGTCGAACTTTTCCATCAGCCGAACCTTGGCACTGGCGAGCAGTGATGTATTCATGGCCACGAAAAGCCCGTGCGTGTGAAAGATCGGCAGCGCGTGAATCAAGCGATCGTCGTTTGTGATACCCCACAGATCGACGAGAGCTTGGGCATTGGAGAGCAGGTTTTGATGGGTCAGCATCGCGCCCTTGGAGCGGCCCGTGGTGCCCGACGTATAAAGTAACGCTGCAAGGTCGTCCGGTGCGCGCTTCACGGTTTCGAATACGCAGGGCTGCGCGTTTGCCTCAAGGCTCAGGCTTGGAGATTCTCCGCCGAGGGTCAACAGCTTGGCGCTAGATCGGTCTGCCAAACTTCCGATTTCAGCCTCGTCACTGCTGTCGCAGACAACCATCGCAGGTTGGGCATCAGAAATGAAATAGTCTAGCTCTGCCAAAGTGTAAGCAGTGTTAAGCGGCAGGTAGACTGCACCTGCTTGTACCGCCGCAGCGTAGAGCGCAATCGTATCCGCAAGCTTGGGCGCTTGCACAATGATGCGATCGCCGGCGGAAACTCCGTTGCTTTGCAAAACACGTGCGATCTGCGCCGCGCGCTTCAAAAACGCGTCATAGGACACAACCTGGCCATCGTCGAGCTGCAGGAACGGCGCCTCGTTGCCCTCATGGTGGGCAAACAAACTATCGTAGAGGGTATTGGTCACTCTGTATGTTCCCTTGGCTTGGCCGCAAGTGCGGCGGTTGAGGCCGCGCGAACTGAACGCGAGGCTTCGATTGTCGCATGTGTTGCGAATTCTTCGTGATAACGTTCTGTTTTGTTCAAATCGTACAGGTAATTGACCATCGCGCCGCCGGATTGTGATCGTCCGTTCGGTGACAAATCGGCTTCGGCGTGCAGTTCGTGCAACTCGGCACCATTGCCTAGGTGAAAGCGGGCCACGGGATCCAGGGGCATCCCATCTTCACGCTTGGCAAACATCAAATATCGCGCGGCCATCGCGCGCAAATCTTGTGGCGAGGTTGTTGCCGCAAGCACGGCCTCGGCGGCATGGCCGTGCTCAGGGTGCTCTGTCTCGCCCGCTAACCAACGATTGAGCCCTGGTATTGGCGACAAGGTCACAAAAGTATCAATCCCCTGAAGCTCTCGCGACAGCTCGGTCACAACCTGTTTGATCAACAGATTCCCAAAGCTGATACCCATTAAACCCTTTTGGCAATTTGAAATGGAATAGAACGCCGCGACTCTTGCCTGTTCAGCTTGGATCGGTTCTCGACTTTCGGACAAAAGCGCATCAATATCGTCTGGAACTTCAGCCGTCAGAGCAACTTCGACAAAAATCAGCGGTTCATCCGGCATCGAAGGATGAAAAAAAGCAAAGCACCGGCGGTCAGGCGGGTAAAGTCTGCGCCGCAAATCGTCCAGATCGTTGATCTGATGGACCGCCTCGTAGGCAACGATCTTGTCAAGAACGCGGGCAGCGGTATCCCAACTGATTTGTTTGAGGACAAGAAACCCTCGATTGAACCAGCTTCGCAGCAAATGGACGAAATCAATATCTGTTCGCTTGAGCTTGGGGTTGGATTTGAGAAAGCGCAATAGGTCAACGCGCATTGCTACGAGTTCTTGTGTCGCGCCAGATGGTTGGTTTAGTCGGCGCAACAACTCCTGCCGCCTGGGTTCCGCGACTTCACTAAGCTTTTGATATAAATCGACACTTCGGTCCTTGGCATAGAGGCTTGCCGTTTCGGCAAGCTGATCCGCGTCCAGCTCAAGGTGATCATTCAAATAGGTAAAAAATTTAAATTTCTCGGAATCGTTCAAAGTCTGGTAGCGATCAAGAATCGTGGAAGCGAGGGTAAAGCCCGATACTTCGCCTTCGGCAGACAACAAGGCCTCACAAAGCTCTACAATGGATCGATTGTCGTCGTTGCCGCGCCTTTTGCCGGGGCGGTCGAACAACTGATTCAACAGATCGCCCAGAAACCAGTTCCGCTGCATTTCACGCCTCCATCTGACTGCTCAGGTACTCACCCGTTCGGCGGTAGTGGTTGAGCAAGTGCCGGGTTGCGCTGTCTGCGTCGTGGTCGAGTGCGGCATCCAGGATTTGCTGGTGTTCGGCAGCGATGTCGCGCTTTTTGTAACTTGGCCCTCCCGCTGCCAGATACCGGTAGCGGATGTTGAGGTCATAAAGCTGCGAGCAATACCGTAACAGCAACGGCAGTTTTGCATTTTCTAACAAGGCCATATGAAACGCTTTGTGAGCATCTTCGAAGTCAGGCGCACCTTTTTGACTGGCCTTTTTCATATGGTGATGGCGCAAGACTAGCCTGTCTTCCCAAGCTCCGTCTGCATTGGCGATGGATGCGCGCAGCGCTGTTTCCTCGAGGTTGCATCGCAGCAATAGGATTTCCTCAAAGTTGCATTTGCTGACCGGCGCCGCCCGAAATCCACGCTGATCGATCCGCTCGACCAGCAAGTCAGAGGTCAGAAGGCTAAGCGCCTCGCGAACCGGGCTTGCGCCAGTGTCCAACAGTCCGCGGAGTTGTTCGATCTTGAGCTTTTGTCCGGGAGGCAACTCGCCTGTCAGGATCATATCGCGTAGCCGTCGATAGGCACCATGCGTGGCTGATGTCTCTTTGCCCTCGGTATCAAGCATGGCGTCCATATCCGACTGTTCCTCTTTGAATGCGCAAACTTTCGGGTGCTTTTAACTGAGGGCGCTCGTTCCGGTCGATAGCCCGACTGAGAGGTTCAGCGAACCTTCGTTGATCATCCAGCGCCGAAGCACAAAACTGCGCGCCCCGCTTTTATGCATCGGATCGTCCTCGGCCAGCTTTCGAGCGGCCTCAAGGCTGTCGGCGCGATAGATGATCAGGCCCACGCCTTGCATATGCTCGCCAGTCTCATCCGACATTGGCCCTGCAAAAGCCAGCTGCCCTGAGCGTTCAAGTTGCGCCTGATATGACAGGTGATCGGGAAGCGACGCTTTAACATCTTCGGGCGCCTTGGCCGGTGTGCTGAGTGCTGCGTATAGCTCCAAAGCCAGCGCGCCACGGCTCTTTGCTTCTGATTTGTAGTCTGCCCAAGCAACCATTGGCGCTCTCCAAAAATATCGATATTATTTGACATATTGCAAAATAGTCGGCAAAAATCAAGCGAACTGACATGGATGGTGAAAATGAAATACCTGGTGGGAGAGACTTCAGAAGGTACAGCGGTATTTGCTGTGATCGGCGAAAAGGCAGTGAATTTAACGGCTTTGGATCCTGCCGTCGGCACTGATCTGATGGGCTTAGTAGTCAATCCGGAGCTTGGCGACTCACTAAACCGCAAAATCTCTGCAGCGGATACTGTGCCATTGGCGGGTATCACGCCGGCGTTGCCGGTAGCCTCCCCTGGTACCATCATCTGTATGGGATTGAATTACACAGACCACATTAAGGAAGGTGGCTACGACATTCCCGAATACCCGACGCTTTTCATGCGTGGGAAGAACTCGGTCATGGCGGCCGGAAAACCCATGGTGCGACCGGCTGCTTCCGAGCAATTCGACTACGAAGCGGAATTGATGCTGATCGTGGGGAAACGCGGTCGCCATGTCTCGGAAGAAGACGCGCTGGATCATGTGTTTGGTTATACCGTTTTTAACGATGGGTCCGTGAGGGACTATCAGCGCAAAACGGTTCAATGGACACCTGGTAAGAATTTTGACGACACAGGAGCAATTGGCCCATTCACTGTAACTCAGGATGAGTTGCCTGAGGGAGCGTCGGGCCTCAAGATCGAAAGCCGCGTTGGCGATGAAATCCTGCAAAGTTCGAATACCGCCAACATGATCTGGGGCGTACGTCAGGTTATCGCGACAATTTCGGAATTCATGACCCTCGAGCCGGGCGATCTGATTGCATTGGGAACACCGCCGGGCGTGGGCCACGCTAAAAAACCTGACCCACGGTGGTTGAAGCCGGGCGAAACAGTCGAGGTCGAGATCGAAGGCATCGGCATCTGTTCCAGTCCGATCGTTGACGAAAAAAATAACAGATCAAAGGTGGCCGCGGAATGAGCGTACAGGCCGGGGCAGATATGGATGCACTTCGCGCCAAGGCGCAGCAAGATCATCGTGATCTGCGTGCGCGCATTCCTCGTCTTTCGGATGACGCGATCGCCCTGATCCTGCGGGATTCCCGGTCTCACTACGCGTGGACGGACAAACCGGTCCCCGACGAGTTGCTTGAAGAGATCTACGACATAACGATCAACGGCGCGACCAGTATGAATACGCTGCCTGCGCGGTTCATTTTTGTCAAAAGTGCTGAGGGCAAAGAGCGGCTGGCCAAGTCTTTGAAACCAAAGAACGTGCCAAAGATGATGGATGCGCCGGTCACGGCTATCATTGCGCATGACATGGAGTTCTGGAAGGAACTGCCCTTTCTTTTCCCGCACGAAGATCGCAGGCCTTTGTTCGAAAACAACCCCGAGTACGTGGCCGACACAGCGTTTCGCAACGGCACTCTTCAGGGCGCTTACTTCATGATTGCGGCCCGGGCCGTTGGGTTGGACGTTGGTGCCATGTCAGGCTTTTCGAACAAGATCGTAGACGAAGAGTTCTTTGCAGGAACCACCCTCAATTCGAATTTTCTGTGCAACCTGGGTTACGCCGATGAAACGGGTTTGTTCCACAAACTGCCGCGTTTTCCATTCGAAAAGGTTTGCTCTTATGCATGAGGAAACGACGCAAGTGGGCGGCCAGTCGGCCAAGTACTTTGCCGTCGCAATGTTGCGCAGATCGGTAGGTGTGGATCTGACGGGCAACCGGGGGACAAGGCGAACAAATAAAGGGCAACAAGATCAATCTTTCTGGGAGGAGAGACGATGAAAAACTGGACCAAGCGCAGTCTGCTGGGCGCTGCCGTGGCAAGCGCCATGGCACTGTCAGTCGCAGCAGAAGAGACCATTTCAGCTGTCGTAATTGATGGTTACCCGGATCGGGCTTTGTGGGTCAAAGAATTCACAAACTTCTTTATTCCCGAAGTGGATAAACGGTTGGCTGAGTCCGGTAATTACAAGATGAACTGGCAGGAGAATTATGGCGGCTCAATTGTAAAACCCAAAGGTGTTCTGGAAGGCGTACAGCTGGGTCTGGGGGACATTGGTATTGTCACAACCATCTTCCATTCGTCCAAGCTGCCTAGTCAGGGGATTTCGGGATCGACACCATTCGTCGCGTCGGATGCCCGCGCAGTGGCAAAAGCCGTTGACGAAATCGCGCGAGAATACCCGGCAATGCAGAATGAGTTCGCTGCGCAAAATCAAGTCTATCTGGCGACCGGCGTTGTGCTCGACACATATCAGATGTTCTGCTCAGAGCCGATCGGGACAGTTGCAGACCTCGAAGGACGCAAGATTGCCGGTGCCGGCCTGAACCTGCGATATCTTGAGGGTATAAAAGACGCGGCTGGCGTTCGCGGTGGCCTCACAGATTTCTACAACATGGTCCAAACTGGTCTCGTCGATTGCGTAATGATTTGGCCCGAAGCTTCCAAGACGTTCAAAATCGTCGAAGTGGCCCCTTACATGTTGAAGGCGGACCTTGGTGCAGTGAATACAAAGACAGTCACCGTCAACGCCGATTATTGGGCAAATCTGCCCGATGAGGTCAAAGAAGTGCTCCAGACGGTGGCTATTGACTACCGTGACCATGTGGCAGGTATTGCGATGGATCGGGCTGCAGCGTCGCGAGACGCCTTCGTCGAAGCCGGCGGAACAATCGTCGAGATCTCGGACGAAGACCGCGCCGCGTGGGCAAATGCTATGCCCAATGTTGCGCAGGAATGGGCTGCAACGCTGAACGAAAACGGCGAACAGGGCACAGAGATGCTAGCCGCTTATCTCGGCAAGCTTCAGGGCGCCGGATTCACCGGTGTGCGTGACTGGACGGTCAAATAGCCTTTCGGCGACCTGAGAAAGGGGCTTTACATGCTGAAGACTGCTGTTGCTGTCCTGTCGCGGGTTGCCAATTCGCTTGCAATCGCTGCCAACGCTTTGGGTACGCTCGTTGTGCTGGCGTTGGTGGTTATCCTAAACGTGGATGTCGTTGCGCGCGGTCTGTTTTCTGCTCCTCTGCGCGGAACCTACGAGATGGTGCAGTTTTCGGTCGTGATGATCGTCTTTCTTCAATTGGCCGACGTAGTCAGAGTGGATCGGCTGACACGTTCGGACGGGTTCTTGAACCTGATGCACCACCGCCGCCCCGGCCTGACAGCGAACCTGAGGCGCATCATAAACGCCATCTCGGCGATCTTCATGGCATTGATTGCATATGTGACCTTCCCTGAATTTCTTCATATGTGGGAGACGCAGGACTATTTTGGCGTTCCGGGTCTTTTCACACTTCCATGGTGGCCGGTCAAACTGGTCATCGCGTGCGGTACTGCGCTTGCCTGCGTGATATTCCTGTTAAAGGTCGTCACGGCGCAGGACCGCCCGCAACTTATCCGTACCCCTGAACATGACGAGGCCGCAGAATGACGCCGATTGAGATTGGCTTGATTTCGGTCGTCGCCATCGTCTTTCTGATTTACGCGGGCGTCTACATTCCGATTGCGCTGGGCGTGGTCTCGTTCGTGTCGATCTGGC
Organism: Ruegeria sp. AA6; assembly: GCF_056542865.1. Classification (NCBI taxonomy): domain Bacteria; kingdom Pseudomonadati; phylum Pseudomonadota; class Alphaproteobacteria; order Rhodobacterales; family Roseobacteraceae; genus Ruegeria; species Ruegeria sp. AA6. The sequence continues at coordinate 78,686 of NZ_JBQGAN010000011.1, read as the reverse complement.
TCATGCGGGACAACTTCACGCTTGCGCTCAACTTGCTCAAAGTGGCGGTTGGCGACAGCGCGATGGAATACAGCTTTGCGACTATTCCACTGTTTACCTTCATGGGACTCATCGTCTCAAAGGCCGGGTTGGGCAAGGACATCTACGAAGTCATGACAATGCGGTTTCGCAAGGTAAAAGGCGGTATTGGAATGGCAACCGTTGGAGCCAACGCCGTCTTTGCTGCGGTTACTGGGTCGTCAATTGCATCTGCATCCGTGTTCACCAAAGTCTCTGTTCCGCAGATGATGGCGCAAGCGTATAACCCGCGTTTCGCAGTGGGCGTGGTGGCCGGGTCTTCGGTTCTTGGCATGATTATCCCGCCTTCGGCGATGCTGATCATCTATTCATTTGTCGCCGAGCAATCCGTGGGGGATATGTTCCTGGCGGGCGTTATTCCGGGTGTCATGCTGGCAATCGCTTATGTTGGCGCGATTTGGGGCATGGGGCGTTTCACACCATCATTCGTGGGTGGCCGGGTCGTCGAAGACAGCGAATGGATGTCCGGGCGCGAGATCGCATCCAAAACTCTACCGACGTTATTCATCATCACGGTGGTGCTTGGCGGTATTTACACAGGGTGGTTAACCGCCGTCGAGGCGGGTGCTGCCGGGGCACTTGTTGCGCTAATCATCGCCATTGCACGCAAATCGATGACGCCAAGAGCGTTCTGGGATGCATTGTTGGAAACAGGCCATATCACAGCTGCGATCCTGTTCCTGATCACGGCGGCTTCAATCTATAGCCGCATGCTGGGACTTGCCGGGCTACCCAACCAGTTGCAGGACCTGCTCGCTGGGAATTCGGCGTCCTTCTGGTCGGTCATGCTGCTCTATGTCTTGCTGATGCTTTTCTTGGGAACGTTGCTCGACACTGCGTCCATCATTTTGATTGTTGTCCCGTTGTTCCTGCCGATGGCCGAAGCCCTTGATATGTCGCTGATCTGGTTTGGAATCATCACAGTGGTCGGAGCCGAGATCGGGCTTTTGACTCCACCATTGGGCATATCGTGCTTTGTTATAAAATCCACGATCAACGATGACCGGATCTTACTAAAGGACGTGTTCATGGGTGCATTGCCCTTTGCGTTTGTAATGCTGATCGTTCTGTTCATTCTGATCGAATTTCCGATCCTCAGCCTGGCCCTGATTTAAGGAGGTCAAGATGCGCTCTGTCACCAAAGACAACATCACCGAAGTCTTCATGAGGTACTTGTCAAAGGACACTGACCCAAGGATGCGCGAAATCATGGGATCCCTGGTCAAGCACCTTCATGACTTCGCACGCGAAACCAACCTGACGCATGACGAATGGCGCGCTGGGATTGCATTTCTCGAGGGGTGTGCCGCTGTGCAAACCGAGGACCGGCACGAGTTTGTGCTGGCGTCGGACGTCCTCGGCCTGTCTTCTTTGGTGGACATGCTGCATTCAAGTCCCGACGCAACAAGTTCGTCTGTGTTGGGTCCGTTTCACGTATCCGGCGCGCCTCCGCTGCCCATGGGCGGGGATATGAAACGACATTACGGCGGGCCGGTTCTTCTTGCTGAAGGCGTGATCAGGGACACAGAGGGCAATCCCATTGCAGGAGCAGAACTCGACATCTGGCAAACGGCACCCAACGGCCTCTACGCCAGTCAGGATGAAGAACAGGACACCTATTCTTTCCACGGGCTGATGACAGTTGGTGATGACGGCAGATATGCGTTCACCACCGTAAAGCCAGTGGAATACACTGTGCCGTCTGACGGGCCAGTTGGCGACATTCTGCGTGCTTGCGGTCGCCATCCATGGAGGCCCTCACACCTGCATTTTATCGTCAAAGCCCCCGGATATCGCTCACTCGTGACCGAGATTTTCCCGGATGACGATCCCTATCTGGATCAGGATACTGTCTTTGGCGTTCGAGACGATCTGGTGATGACGTATGTTGAACGACCGGCTTCAGAATTTCCCGATGATATGGAGCTTTCTGGTAGGATCACCGAACCTTACCTGCACGTGAATTTCGACGTCACGCTTGCTCGGGACTGAAAGCTGCGGAGGATGTTTGAAGTGCTAAAATATACCTTCCTTTTAGGTGCATGGCTGTTCTGCGGTGCGGCCATCGCCGACCAGCGACCGATCTTCGATGCGCATATTCATTACAGCCATGATGCCGTCAAACTGGTTCCGCCCGAACAAGTGGCCAAAATCCTGCGGGATGCAGGCGTGCGAAAAGCCCTGGTTTCCAGCTCGGACGATAACGGTACGCAACTGCTTTTGGCTGCAGCGCCGGACATCGTTGTTCCGGCACTTCGCCCTTATCGGCGTCGTGGTGAAATCAATACCTGGATGCACGACGAAACAGTTATCGACTATCTGGAAGCAAATCTGTCGAAGAATGACTACGAAGCCATCGGCGAATTTCACGCTTATGGGGACGATATCAAAACGCCGGTTGTCCAGCGTATGATTGCACTGGCGAAGGAGCGGAACTTAATTCTGCACCATCACGGTGATCGCGAGGCGGTTGACCTGATCTTCGAAACCTGGCCGGAGGCTCGGGTATTGTGGGCCCATTCTGGCTTTGACGATCCGGGAAAGGTGGTCGACGCTCTTGACACGTATCCCCGGCTGTGGGCCGATCTGGCGTTCCGTTCTGATATGGTCTCGCGGGGCCGTGTCGATCCGGATTGGCAAGCTGTGTTCAAAGCGCATCCTGATCGGTTTATGGTCGGTACAGATACCTTTGCACCGGAACGTTGGTACTACGTTGGCCCGCATGCAGATTTTTCACGCGAATGGCTGGATTTGCTTCCAGACCAGATCGCAGACAACATCGCATATGCCAATGCAGAGCGTTTGTTGGCATTAGAATGATCCGTTGGCTTGTCTGGTTTCTGGCATCTTCCGGCTCGGTTGTCGCTTGTGAGGCGACGGGGCAACGGATGGGGGCGGAAATTCAGAACGCGCCTGCGGTGCATGTGGCTGTCGACGAAATTCCGTTGGCTGAACCGTTTTCGATACTAGTCACGGTCTGCAGTGAAGTTATCGTAAGTGATATGCGCGTCGATGCAATCATGCCTGCTCACAAACATGGGATGAACTACGCTCCCAAGGTCACCGTGATGGGCGACGACGTGTTCCGTGTCGATAACATGCTGTTTCACATGCCGGGATTGTGGGAGCTGCAATTGGACATCGATTTCAACGGGCAAACGGTATCCTACACTTCTGATATTGCGCTGAAATGAAGTTGTGGGTGGCAGCTGCGCTAGTTGTCCTGACGAGTTCGGTGCGCGCAGAAGTCCTATTGTCAGAAGACGAAATCCAGCAAACGCTGTCCTTCGGACCGTGGCCACCATCATTCCAACCTGATCCAAGCAACAGGGTTTCAAGCGATCCACGAGCGATTGCGCTCGGCGCGGTCTTGTTCAACGATCCTATATTGTCTGTAGACGGTTCATTTGCTTGTGCAAGTTGTCACGATCCGGAGCGGGCGTTTACCACGTCCGAGCCGCGTGTATTCGGTCGCGCTCTGATAGATCGGAATACACCATCGCTGCGGAATCTTGCTGGTCTGCGATGGTACGGATGGGGCGGAAAGAGCGATAATCTTTGGGCAGCCAGCTTGCATCCTATCATCGAAGAACAAGAGATGGCGCACAGCAAAGAAAGCCTGATGAGAGCCATTTCCGAGAGTGCGTATATTGAAGATTTTGAAGTTATTTTTGGCGATGTTCAAAGCCAAGACCCGGAGCAGGTCTTGGTAAACACTGCTAAAACTTTATCTGCTTATCTGGAAACGCAAGTAACAGAGCGGACACAATTTGACGATTTTCGGGATGCATTGGAACGCGGCAATCTAGAAGAGGCTGCGAAATACTCCGAAGCTGCCCAGCGAGGCCTTCAGCTATTCTTGGGGCGCGGGAACTGTGCGTTCTGCCACAATGGCCCGAGATTTTCCAACAACGAATTCCACGATGCAGGCGTGCCATATTTTCTGAATGAAACCGAAGTCGACGACGGCCGGTTCGGAGGGCTGAACTTTTTGCTCTCAAGCGCATACACACTGGACGGCGACTGGAATGACGATCCGGACAAGCAAGGTGCATGGGTGGTTCGAAATGTACGCAGGAGCCATTCTGATTTTGGAACCTTTCGTACGCCCAGCCTGCGAGGCGTGGCCGAAACCGCCCCTTACATGCATGACGGCAGCCTTAATGATCTGGAGGCCGTGGTCCGACACTATGACGACATTGACATAGAAAGGCTTCACGCCGATGGCGAAGCTATACTCTCTGTACTGAATTTGTCCGAGCAGGAGATCGCAGACCTAGTTGAGTTTTTGGAGACTCTGTCCAGCGTTACGCGGCCTTGAGATACTCCAATGCAGCCTGGGCGCCACCTTTGTTGTGAGGCATGCCGCTTTTGGCAAGTCCCATTTCTACGCCAGACAATGTGCCCATCAACATTAGATCGTTGAAGTCACCCAAGTGACCTATTCGGAATACCTTGTCGGCTACTTTGGATAGACCATTTCCAAGTGAGATATCATAGTGCTCCAGCGCCGTCGCACGAAAGGCATCAGCAGAATGTCCCTCAGGCACTTTAACAGCGGTCAGTACGCCTGACTCCTGACCTTGACGAGCACACAATACCTCAAGCCCCCATGCTTGCACGGCTGCCCGAGTCGCCGCTCCGTGGCGGGTATGACGAGCGAATACGTTCTCTAGCCCCTCCTCGTGCAACATATCGATGGCCTCATTCAATCCATAGATAAGATTGGTGCCAGGGGTATAAGGGAAGAACCCTTTCTGGTTTGGTCCGACCATATCCCGCCAATCCCAATAACTGCGTGGCATGGTCACGGATTTTGAATGTTCCAGTGCGCGATCGCTTACGGCGTGGAAGCTGAGACCCGGCGGTAGCATCAGCCCTTTTTGCGAACCAGAGACACAGACATCTACGCCCCAGTCATCGAACCTGAAATCGATAGACCCAAGGCCGGAGATCGAGTCGACCATAAGAAGGGCAGGGTGTTTCGCTGCGTCTATGGCCCTGCGCACTTCCACAATAGCCGAGACTGACCCGGTAGAGGTTTCATTGTGGACGACGCATACCGCTTTGATCTTGTGATGACTGTCCGCGCGCAGACGATCTTCGATCTGATTGGGGTCCGCACCGCCGCGCCAATCCCCTTCAATCAGTTCCGGCTGCAACCCAATTTTTTCAGCCAAGTTGCACCACATGAACGAGAAATGTCCTGTTTCGTACATAAGAACTTTTTCACCCGGTGACACTGTGTTCACAAGGGCAGCTTCCCACGCGCCTGTACCGGATGAAGGGTAGATAAAGACGTTTTGTTCTGTCTTGAAAATCGTTTTCATCCCAGCGAGGGCCTTGTGGCCGACTTCTGCAAAATCTGGCCCCCGGTGGTCGATGGTCTGCATGCTTATGGCCTTCAGGATGCGTTCCGGCACGGCACTTGGCCCCGGGATTTGCAAAAAATGTCTACCCGCCTGGCGCATCTGAACTGATCCTTCCGTTGGTGACATGAAAGTGGCGTGATTACCTATTGGCAAAAGTTAATTATGAATTCATAATTCAGTCAACGGTGAAGTGAAGCTTCAGAGTGGGCTTACAAGGAAGGGAAGGTGCCCCGATGCGAGAGAATGGATCGTTGCACCGCCGACTGATGTCTGACGTCCAGGGCGAGGTGATGGCTGACGCGGCATCACGCGCACGATATTCGACCGACGCTTCGATTTATCAGATGATGCCGGACGCCGTGGTCATTCCCCGAAACACAGAGGATGTGCAGGCCGTGATGTCTATTGCGCGTGACGAGGGATGTGCACTTCTTCCGCGCGGTGGCGGCACGTCCCAATGCGGACAAACGGTTAATCAAGGCGTTGTGCTGGACAACACTCAACACTTGAATCGTATTCTTGACGTGGACGTTGAGAACCGTGTCGCGCGCGTGCAGCCCGGCGTTGTTCTGGATCAGTTGAACCAGTCACTAAAGCAATATGGTCTATGGTTTCCCGTCGACCCCTCGACCGCGTCGCGCTGCACGCTTGGAGGAATGGCAGCCAATAATTCTTCAGGCGGAAAATCCCTTCGGTACGGGATCATGCGAGACAACGTCCGTGCAATAAATGCAATCCTCAGCGACGGCATGGAGGCGCGGTTCAGCGCCGATACGACGGCATCTGGCGACTATGCGAAACTTGTTGATGATATGTGCGCTCTTGGACGACGCGAGGCTGCGGAAATTGACGCTCGCTTTCCCAAAGTCCAGCGCCGTGTGGGCGGATACAATATCGATGCGCTCGTTGGTAATGAAGTCAACATGTCCCATTTGCTTGTGGGGTCGGAAGGCACCCTGGGCTATTTCACTGAATTGGAGTTGAGCCTGGCTCACTTACCCGGCGAGAAAGTTGTCGGCGTTTGCCATTTCCCGACATTCCGTGCTGCGATGGAGGCAACTCAGCACCTCGTGACGCTCAATCCGCAGGCGGTGGAGTTGATCGACGACACCATGATCGCATTGGGGCGCGAGATACCGATGTTCCGAGATACGATTGAGGCATTTGTCGAAGGCGACCCCGAAGCCCTGCTGCTGGTGGAATTCGCAGAGGGCAGCGCCGAGGCCAATGCTGCAAAATTGGTGGAGCTTTCGCAATTGGTCGGAGATCTCGGGTTTTCTTTCAGCGGAGCGGAAAACCGGTGGGGCGGCGTTGTCTCTGTTGAGGACAACTCTTTGCAGGGTGCTATCGCCGAATACAGAAAATCCGGGTTGAACGTCATGATGTCGATGAAAGAGGCCGGTAAACCGATCTCTTTTGTGGAAGATTGCGCCGTCCCGTTGCCTGATCTCGCCGATTATACCGCTGGCCTGACTGAAGTTTTTGCCCGGCATGGCACAAAAGGGACATGGTACGCACATGCCTCGGTCGGGTGCCTACATGTTCGTCCTGTCCTGAACATGCGGCAGGATAAAGACGTCCGGACAATGAGAGCAATTGCCGAAGAGACCTTTGATCTGGTCAAGAGATTTAAAGGGTCTCATTCAGGCGAACATGGTGATGGGATCGTGCGATCAGAGTTTCATGGCAAGATGTTCGGCCCGCGTATCGTTTCCGCGTTTGAAGAGGTAAAGAACCGGTTTGATCCCAATGGTGTAATGAACCCCGGCAAGATCGTGCACGCGCCTGCCATGGATGATCGCCGCTTATTCCGATACAGCCAGGACTACTCAGTTCCAGAATTCGAAACGGCGCTGCATTGGTCGGCTTGGCCGGGTGCCGGAGGAGGATTCCAGGGCGCAGTCGAGATGTGCAACAACAACGGGGCGTGTCGCAAGCTCAAGGGTGGGGTTATGTGCCCCTCCTTCCGTGCGACCCGAAACGAACGTGATGCCACACGTGGGCGGGCAAACACGTTGCGTTTTGCCATCAGCGGGCAGTTGCCAGGCGGTTTAACCTCAGACGCAATGCAGGACACGATGAAATACTGTGTGTCTTGCAAGGCTTGTGCTCTTGAGTGCCCTACTGGCGTCGACATGGCGCGAATGAAGATAGAAGTGCTTTCAGCGAGGCGCAAAAAAGACGGGCTGACATTGGCCGATAGATTAATAGCTTATCTGCCGAGATATGCGCCAATAGCTGCAAAAGTCGCGTGGCTATTGAATGCTCGGAACAAAATTGGGCCCTTACGAGCGCTGTTGGAGAAACCGACTGGAATTTCCGAACGACGTGACCTGCCAGTGTGGTCTTCTGACCCGTTCCGTGACGCTGAGGCCCAGGACACTGAACCGCAGGTCCTTCTGTTTGCAGATGTGTTCAACCGGTATTTCGAGCCGGACAACCTACGAGCCGCGATCCGGGTTCTGCGCGCCTTGGGGCTTCGGGTTGCCGTCGCGCGGGATGACCTAACCGGAAAGGCTTTGGACTGCGGGCGTACTCTTTTGGCTGTGGGTTGCGTTGAAGAAGCCCGTCACGAGGCACAGCGCGTGATTGACGCGACGCGAGAAGCGGTTGCACAGGGCATACCAGTAGTCGGTCTCGAACCTTCTTCTATCCTCACTTTCAGGGACGAATATTTGGCTCTTTGCCCTGGGCTGGATGCGGAGTTGCTATCCAACGCCACTCATACCTTTGAGGAATTTCTGGCCGAGCAGCCGGAACTGCCTCTCAAAGCGATAGATCGCCCCATCTATGTGCATGGTCATTGCCACCAGAAAGCACACGATGCCGTCACACCGATGCTCAACTTACTTAATCGTATTCCCGCATCACAGGTTCATATGATTGAAAGCAGTTGTTGTGGTATGGCAGGGGCATTTGGATACGCGCCCGGCACTATTGATGTCTCAATCAAGATGGCAAAGCTAGACCTGTTTCCAGCTTTAGAAACGGCGCCAGTGGATGCAATTATTGTGGCAGATGGAACATCATGCCGACACCAAATCTCCGAGGGCACCTGGCGGCAGCCCATGCATGTCGCGCGCTTGTTGGAAATGGTACTTGATGAATAGGAAGTGGTTATGAATCTGACAGACAGTATCAAGCGCACGACACTGCATGAAGAGCTGGTTGAACGATTGCGCAACCTTGTGGTCGAAGATGTGTTGAAACCAGGTGAAAAAGTGCCCGAGAAACAGCTTTGCGACTCATTGGGTGTTTCCCGCACACCATTGCGAGAAGCCCTAAAGGTTCTTGCATCCGAAGGCTTTGTGGTGCTTCAGGCCAACCGGGGTGCCCGTGTCGCGAGTGTTACGAGGGAAGAATTGGAAAACACGTTTCCAGTGCTCGCAACACTTGAGCAACTGGCGGGGGAACTGGCGTGTCAGCATATGGGCCCTGCCGAAGTTCAGCTGATTGAGGATCGCCACAAGGACATGCTGAATGCCTATGAGAACCGCGATCGACAAGCGTATTTTAAGGCAAACCAGGACATTCATCAGGCACTGATACAGGGCGCGCGAAATGACATATTAGAAAGCCACCACAAATTGTTGGCCGCGCGGGTCCGGCGTGCGCGTTTTATGGCCAACTTGTCGGACGAGCGCTGGGCGCAGGCAATTGATGAACATGAAACCATGATGGACTTGCTTAAAGCACGCGATGCGGATGGGCTTGGTAATTTCATGAAGCTTCACATGATGAACAAACTTTCTGCTCTAGTGAAGGCGTTGGAGGCGGAGGAAGAGCCGATTTGCTAGCTTCTCTTCTAAAGCGCTATTCAACTATCTTTCGGATTGGCCGCTAGTCCGCTCTGAGACCAGGAATCAGGGGGGACAGCCCACAATCCTCGGCAAGATTGTTTAGGTCTCGACAAAGCGCTGGGTTAAGCCTCACACCGTCTTTGCGACGGGCCTCAGCGGCGGCCGTTTTTCCGTCTCCGGGCAGGCGTACTGGGTCATGACCGGGCAGGGGGGGTGACGCGCGCATTTCGGAAAAGACACGGGCTGCATTCGAAGCAAAGTCATTTCCCATTCCGAAGGCCGCCGGATCAAGCGCCATTACGAATTGCCCTGTGTTTGTGTATGATGTCGTGTCTGAGGTGAAGTTGACCACGTCCGAACCGAAGGCAGCACCGTTCAGGACCCCGGCCATCAACCCGATAGCTACAGAAAGACCGAATCCTTTTGGACCGCCGATCGGCAATAGAAACCCTTCTGACTTGCGGGCAGGGTCAGTCAATGGGTTTCCATCGCGCCCGACCATCCAACCTTCGGGCATAGGCTCACCTTGTTGCAGCAGCGTCTTGATTTTACCCATCGCGGCAACAGTTGTGGCCATATCAAACACAAACGGATCGGGGCCATCGGCAGGTGCGGAGAAAGCGATAGGATTGGTGCCAAGAAGCAAGTCGCTTCCACCATAGGGCGGAACGTGGTTCGCGCTGCCAACCGCCGCGGCCATGCCAAGTAATCCAGCCTCAGCTTGCGGACGTACATATAGCGCCAAAGGTCCCGCATGGTTGCCGCGCCGAACGCCGACCCATCCGATACCGGCCTCTTTTGCCTTTTCTATTGCAAGATCACGTGCTGCTGACATAGCCAAATGCCCAAGGCCGTCATCGCCGTCAATCAACCCGGTCGCGACGGTCTGATGTATGACTGTGACGCTTGGCTTGGCATTGCACCCGCCCCCGGCTAATCGGGCAAGATACTGGCGCAAGCGAAAGACCCCGTGAGTGCCGTATCCGAAGATATCGGCCTCGACCATCAGCGAGGCTACCTTGTCTGCATCTGCTTTTGACACACCTCGCGTTTCGAGTGCGCTCGCCACAAATTCTCGCAAGGTCTGGCAGTTTATTTTCACAGGCTCAGAAGTCATCTCTGCCAACCTGCTCTTTGTGCCAGAATACCAATTTGCGCTGCGTCCAAACTACTGTCGCGAAAACGGCCAGGCCGACGAGGCTGAGATAAAGTATCAACGAGAACACTCGTGGTGTATTGAGCTGCGATGCCGCAACACGGATCAACTCACCAAATCCCTTTCCACCGCCCAGAAACTCTCCTGTGATCGCGCCTGCCATAACGCCGACTGCTCCGATTTTGAGGCCGGTGAAAATCTGCGGCAAACCAGTTGGCAGCTTCATCTTTATCAATGTCTGCATCCGGCTCGCGCCCATAGTCTTGAACAACATGCGGGCGTTTTCGTCGGCTGCGTGTAGCCCTGCCGCGGTTCCAACCACAATGGGAAACGTCGCGATAAAGGCCGCAAGTGCCACCTTGGATTCAATGCCGAAGCCCAGCCAAGCCACAAAGAGAGGAGCGAAAGCGACCTTCGGCATCGTATCGATAGACACCAAGTAGGGCATTACTGCCTTCTCGCCAAAGGCCGTTTCGCCGACCAGAACGCCCAGCGAAAAGCCAATCGCGATTGCCAGCGCAAAGCCATAAATAACCTCTTTTATGGTGATCCATAGCGCACCAAGCATGTAACCCCCGGTCAAAAGATTTTGCCCAACGAATATCATATCTTTGAGGGTTTCCATCGGCGTCGGTAGTATGATCGGAGAAACCAGCTGTAGGCTGGTTACAATTTGCCAGGTCCCAACGAAGACCGCGAATACAAAGGTCATCGCCAGCCAGCGTGGAACCGAGTCGATAAAGTGAACTTTCTGCTCCCATACAGTATCTTCTGCTGTGGCAGCGTCTTTTACGGAAGGTGAGTAATTCTGAACTTCGCTCACATTTCTTCTCCCTTATCCAGGAGGCTGCGAATGTAGTCTACGATAGCGCCGAATTTGGGTGTCGTCATCATGTCGAGTGTTCGTGGGCGTGGCAGGTCGACCTCAACGATTTCGGCTATCCTGCCCGGGCGAGGCTTTAAAACGACGATTTCGTCCGATAAAATAACAGCTTCCTGAATGGAGTGCGTTACAAGAAAGGCTGTCGCATCCTGTTCCCGGCAAATCCGCTGCAATTCCATATTCATCATGTCGCGTGACAACTCGTCGAGCGCGCTGAACGGTTCGTCCATCAACAGCACGGCTGGTTCCGTGATCAGCATTCGACAGATCGAAGCGCGTTGTGCCATACCGCCTGACAATTCGTTCGGATATACGTTTTCGAACCCTTGCAACCCCACGATGTCTAAAAGTTCGTGCGCTTTTGCCATGGCTTGCTTGGCCGCGGCCTTTCCATCTCGGATCTCAATTGGCAAAACGATGTTTTCTACGGCCGTTTTCCAGGGGAAAAGCGTCGCCTGCTGGAACATCATACCTATGTCCCGGCGGGTCCCCGTGACTGGTTGCCCCTGAAGGATCACACGGCCCTTGGTTGGCGGGATCAGACCCGCCATGATCTTGAGTAGAGTTGACTTTCCGCACCCGCTGGAACCGATGACAGATGTAAAGCTTCCTTTCCGAAGCGTCAGATTGATGTCCTCGAGAGCGACGACAAGATTGCGTGCATAAGTCTTGCTTACATGGGTCAACTCATAGACCGGCGTGCCCAAGGGCGCGCCGGAAAACTCATGTGTGACTACAGCGTTCATTTGCTGGCAGCCTCGTTGCCGATGGCAGCAAACTCGTTGGTCCAGGCCGCGCTCAAGTCATCCAGCGGCCCTGGAATTTCGCCCCCTGCAACAAGTGCATCTTGCCATTCCTGCCAAACTTCAGCGGGATACCACCCCAGACCATTACTCGGATCTGCCGCGATAGTTTTCGAGCGTACGGCATCGAACAGTGCTGACTGGAACTCCTTGTCCTCGCCTTCCTGCGGGTTACCATCCGCCAGATGCTTTAGAACGGCTTCACGGTTGGCATCATCCAGCGCAAAGGCATGACCACGTGCGAAAGCACGGCTCCAAGCTTCGACCAATTCGCGGTCGTTGGCGATTGTGTCAGCCATTGTGGCAATGCCGTTACCGAAGAAACGCCCGAATTCCGCAGGCGTGATGTCACGCACCGCCATTCCGCGCTGGTTCAGAATTGCCGTGTCAGCCGTCGAAGCTGAGTAAGCGTCGATTTCGCCGTTCAGGAAAGCCGCAGTCGCCGGGCCACCATCGCCGACGGTAAGGAAGGTAAAGTCTTCACCCTCTTTCATGCCTGCTCCGGTCATCACATTGCGTGCAAAGCCGACTTCCGCGCCATCAGCCGTACCTGTACCGATAACTTTACCTCGTAGCTCTTCAACACTTTGGATGTCAGAGTCTTCTGGCACGGCGATGCCGAAGTTGCTGCGTGCCGCAACGTTGTAAATGTGCACGGCATCTACATCCCGCGACCGTGCGGCAATTAAGGGGCCAGGACCGGGGCGACCGAAGTGCGCCTGTCCGGCAGACAATGCTTGAAGCACGGCTCCTGAGCCGTTGATCGCCTCGACGGTCACATCCAATCCCTCATCAGCGAAATAACCTTCGCCAATGGCGACGAAAACCGGAAATGAATTGATTGCCGAAGGGCTTGGCTGCACGAAGGTAATTTTACGCAAGTCCTGCGCAAAACCCTGTGTTCCCAATGCTCCCGCCACCGGAACAGCCGAAAGCAAGGACGCTGTGAAAGTCCTTCTGTTCATCATTGTAGTCTTCCTCCCTTGCATGATTGGCATCCCGCAGATTTAGCGATGCAGAAGCCACTTACACGGCGCGCACGGTATTCCTGAGCGTGCCGATTTCTGAGATTTCACAAACCACAGTGTCCCCGTCTTTCAGGAACTGTGGTGGGTCCATGGCGTATCCGACACCAGACGGTGTGCCGGTCGCGATTACGTCGCCCGGTTCCAGGGTCATACCTTCTGAAAGGGATGCGATCAGCGTTGGAATGTTGAAAATCATGTCCGACGTAGACCCGTTTTGGCGCCGTTCACCGTTGACCGTCAACCCAATCGACAATGCGTGCGGATCGCTGATTGCGTCAGCGGTGACTATGCAGGGGCCCAATGGGCAAGACCCATCCAAACCCTTGCCTTTGAAGTACTGACCACCATGTCGGCGTTGGACGTCTCGGGCGGTTACATCGTTGAGAATCGTATAGCCGAATACATGGTCGTACGCGTCAGCCTTTGCTATGTTGCGCCCTGGCTTTCCGATCACAATTGCCAGTTCAACTTCATAGTCGATGGCCAGAGAAACGTTCGGAAATATTAAAATGTCCTCCTCAGGCGCCACAATAGAGGTCGGCGGTTTTGTGAAGAAAACGGGATGCTCTGTTACACCAACTTTTTGGTTTTGTGCACGATCGCCCTCGGCAATGTGTTCAGTGTAGTTGCGTCCAACACAGAAAACGTTTTTACGCGGAGCAGGAATGGGTGCCAAAAATGGCGCATCGGTGGGAGCCAATGCATCTTTTAGTTCGCCTGCTTCGGCCAATGATACGAGGGTTTTCAATACTCCAAGCGCAGGTTCGCCGCCTGCGATCATGTGCTGCATCGAACTAGTGTCTAGCGTCTTGCCTAGCATTTTCGCTGCGCGCGAAATGTCCAACCTGCTGTTATCGGTAAGTATTGCCACGCAAACTGCGCGACCCTCTACGGAGACAGTTGCTAACCGCACTCGGCACTCCTCCCTCGTGCTGATGTCAAGCTGTGGTCGCGGATACCGTCCTGCGACTCGTTTCATGCTTTCCTCTTGCCCTTGAGTTTTTTCCGACTTGGCGCTTCAATCAATCAACCAATCACCGAATTGGGTGGAGACATGAGTGGGCCAATAGAACTCGCACAACGCGTACGCGACCTGATTAACAATGCTGGATACCGGCACAACGACAGGCTTCCGCCTGAACGCGAACTCTGTTCAAAACTTGGGACAACCCGCAATCAATTGCGAAGAGCTTTGGCAGAGCTTGAGGCGCAGGGGCTTATCTGGCGCCATGTAGGGCGAGGAACTTTCGTCGGTTCCAGGCCGGTTCTTAACCTCACAGACGTAACGTACTTGGGTAATCAAATAAAACCTGAACAGGTTGTGTCGGTGCGGTTTACGATCGAGCCACAGCTTAGCCGCCTCGCAGCGCTCCATTCCACACGTTCGGATCGTGAGCAAATGAGGCTTTGCGCGGACAAATGCCGTACCGCAGAGGATTGGCGCACGTACGAAGCTTGGGACAACAATTTGCACTACGCTATAGCCCGCTCTACTCGTAACCAGCTCTTTTTATACTTCTTTGAGACTTTGAACTCGGTTCGAAGATCGATTGTTTGGGGGCAGCCGCGCGAAACTTTAAAACCCGCAGAAAACTATTCCAGCTTTAGCGAACATGATGTGATCGTGTCTGCCATTGCAAAGGGCGACTGTGAGCTTGCAGCCAGTGCCATGGTGAATCACCTGAAATCGGTTTATTCGCGGGTGCTGCCAACGAGCATCCAGTCCGAGAGCTGACGCAGTAGCATTGCCCAACCAATTCCGGAAATGGTCGGGGCGGATTGAAGCCGTTGGTCTTGCAAAACAGCGCGAATTTTGGCGATGACTTGGTAAGCCGCCGCGTCTGTTTGAATGTGGCGTGGCATCGATCGGAAGCTATCTGACCGTTTGGAAATCCGATCATTGGTAGTCAAACGTCCAGGAGGAAAGCGATGTCCGATCATGTCATTCCCGCGCCGCAGGTGCATGTCATACCCGTAGCGGGGGGCGGCACGTTCCCGGTCCGTCGTGTCTATTGCATTGGGCGAAACTACGCGGCGCATGCAATTGAAATGGGTCATGACCCGAACCGGGAACCCCCATTCTTCTTTCAAAAGAACCCGAACAATTTAGACGCTTCAGGGGAATTCCCGTACCCTCCGCACAGTTCTGATGTGCACCACGAAGCTGAAATGTACGTCGCGCTTAAGTCCGGCGGCACGAATATTTTGGTGGACGATGCATTGGATCATGTCTTTGGGTACGGCCTTTCGCTTGATATGACCCGTCGCGACCTGCAGGGACAGATGAAAAAAATGGGTCGCCCATGGGAAATTGGGAAAGCGTTTGAGCGCTCGGCGCCATGCGGACCAATTCATAAGGCGTCAGAGGTCGGGCATCTCGACAGAGGTCCGATTACTCTGACGGTAAATGGTGATGTTCGGCAAGAAGGCGACTTGAACCAGATGATTTGGAAAGTCCCCGAGATGATCTCTTACCTGAGCGACTACTTCGAGCTTGCGGCCGGTGACGTTATCCTTTCGGGGACACCATCTGGTGTTGGTCCCGTCAACCGAGGGGATGTTATGGTTTTGGCCGTCGACAAGCTGGGCAGCTTGAACGTGTGCGTAACATAGGACCTGCTGCGGCAACCTTACTTTGCGAAAGAAATCGACGCTTATGTAAACGGATATCAGATGCCCCATTTAGTCGCTGAATTGATCGCACACCACGCTGACAAAGCAAAAGCCGTTGGCGCTCCTGGCCGATCCTGGTTGAGCTACCTTGGTTGGTCTTGTCAGAAGAACTTGTCTTGAGGCGGGCAAAGGGCTTTCGTAGGTTTGGTCCATGAATATGCGATCGCAATTCAAGTACTTCAAAACCAGCCCCGAGATCATCCGTTTGACTGTGATGCTGTGCGTTCGATTCCTAATACCGCTTCGAAACGTAGAAGACCTGCTGCATGAGCGTGGCACCGAAGTCAACCACGAGACGGTGCGGTACTGGTAGAACCGTTTTGGCCCGATGTTCGCATCGGAAATCCGGAGGAAATTGGTCCAGCAGTTGCGGGCATACTCAAAATCGAAATTGTATGTGATGAGGTCTTTGTAAAGTTGAACGGCAAACGGCACTATCTATGGCGCGCGGTCGATCATGAAAGCGAGGTGCTTGAAGCAGCGGCCACTAAACGTCGAAACAAGCAGGCGGCATTGAAACTCCTCAAGAAATTGATGACGCGCCATGGCTGTGCAGAAGAGATCGTGACGGATCACTTCGCTTCCTACAAGGCTGCGCTTCGAGAAATGAGCGAACTCAAAAAACAACAAACGGGAAGGTGGCTCAACAACCGCGTCGAGAATTCGCACCTGCCGTTTCGACGACGCGAACGCGCGATGCAGCGTTTCAGGCGCATGCGAAGTCTATGGAAATTCACCTCCGTCCATTCCTCCGTCTACAACCACTTCTACCAGGAAAGATCGCTAGCCAGCAGAGATGCTTTCAAGTTGATATTCACCGCCGCTCTAGCCGAGTGGCGCGGATTATGGGCGGCATAAACGGCAACTCTAACGGCCTAACTGAGACTGGTTCGAATTTGTCTGACAGCACCAGCCATGCAATTGGGGAAGGTGGCGATGCGACGTTTGACGTCCGGAGCCCAAGCCGAAATGAGTGAGGTGCAGCGCGCTCAGGTTGTCTTTCGTAGTGTTTTCTACTTGCAGATAGGCAATTCCAATGGCGGTTGCTTGGGCAAGGATGCTCTCCAACTGTTTATAATCGGTTGGAGGCTGCTTTTGGGCCAGAACTTTGGTGCGCCAATTGCTTGTAGGCAAGCTGCGTTCCAATAAACCCCTGCACGAGACAGTGATTTTCCTTTTTTTACCGCCTTGGCAACAGCGTTTATGTCTTTGGATTCTGGGTAGATGTAGAGAGTCGTCGGATTCCCTTCTACAAGCGCCAAAATCTCTTTTGACGCGGACTGCGACCAGGTTGTGCAACCATTGCTGCGACCACCCGTGTAGTTCACAAGTCTCCCGTAAGGGACATAACCGTCGTTGTCTGCATGTGTGCTTCGTGGGTTTTTGAATCTACATTGCCACTTAAGGAAGACAGCGGGATGGCCTCCGATGGCGCGTTCTCGAGCATTGCTCGTTTCTCCTTCACCATCAAACAATAGGAATGTGCGGTAGAACGGCTGCGTTTTGCCGGAATGCCTGTAGTAACCTTTGAAGGACGTGCGGGTTTCAGCCGTCACATAAGCGCCTCCGGCGGTCAGTTTGGATCCTTCCGCATTGCTAAAGTTCTTCGCGCATTGCCGGCCATTCGAAAAATTGGCGCTCTTGAGTTTTCGGCCATTGCCATAGCCGGACGAAACCGCTCGAAAGGACTTTTGTGACTCGCAGATGACGTAAAACCGCTTGCCCGGATTGCCGTTTCTTGCAGTGCTGGGGCGGGTTGCATCCTTGGCCAGATAGCAGGGGTTTCTGACTTCACCTCGGCGTAGTTTTTCTATGTAAAGCGCTCGCGCCCTTTCCAGAACGATCGGCGCGATTTGCCCATCACCTGTACCCACGTGCTTTTTTAACCACGCTGGCACATCTTGCGATATCGCATCGACACGGTCGGGCAGGACGCCTACCGAGATTGCAAATGTCATGGCAGAGAGTGCGAGACGGAGTGAATTCGGTAGCAACGGGAGATCTCCTGCTAGAATGTCCTCAGGGTCAGTCTACCACAGTTCTTACGCGCGAGGATGCTGGCCAAGTGTGCGAACGAAGTTTCCTGTTGCCTGAAATCCCACTACTCGTTTTGGGAGGCTTTTCGAACATCTTGAAAAAATTATTGGGAAGTTGCTTAGGCGTCTGGACATTCGGAGATTTACTTCCAAATGAATGCCATGATCACACGTCGTAAGTTCCTGTTGGCAACCGCTTTGGGTGCTCCGTATACTGGGCGGGGACAAACGGTGACACTGAATGACGCAATAAGCGGTCTTCCGCAGTTGCAATCACGTCAAAATCAACGCGGAAACGAGGCCTTCTTCGCACAGGCCCAACAGGGCGCAGGCCTGGAAAAAGGGCAGCTAAACTGGCCTGGCTAAGACTGGTTCGAATTTGTCTGACAGCACCGCCACTCATACATGCCTCTCTTCAGTCGTGTTGTCTGATCCGGAATTGTGTCGCAATCGCCGAGTTACGCGAAATTGGCGCGGTATAATGGGCAGCCCTATTGGCTTAGCTGCAATTGGTTCAAACTTGCCTGAAAGCGACGCAGAGATTGGCTCGAATTTGTGCTACTGCGACCTCTTTCCGTGTTGGCCTACGTTTAGTATACCGCTGTCCTTCACCTCGGCGTACACACCCATATCCATGTGGCCCAAATGTTTTCGAATGAGGAACGGGATTCTCAGGTCTCGTTCGGCTGTTTCTGGGTTAACTTCAGTAGCCGCGCATCTTTTTGTTCGCGAGATCATTTTCAGCTTCACATCGCCAAACGCCAAAGTGGAGCCGATTGAATCTAACTCGGAAAACGGTGGTAGCCCGTCCAATTCAATATTCGCGCGAAACCTTGCCGGATGAATTTCCACGCTTAGCATCCTACTTAGCGCGTCGACAGAAGCTAGGTTGAGAACGGAAATAGCGTTCATCATTTTTGGCGACACAACCGAAACGTCCGTAAATCGATGTGGGTAAGAAGAGACAAACACTGGTGGCTCGGGGTCTCTCAAGCAAAGTGTGCTGTGGAGGAAATTCGCCGCCTCCATTTGCCCCTTTGGCTCTCGCATTTTGAAGCGGTGAGTTCTCTTGTCTGCCTCAATCTCCAGCAGCTGAGTTTGAGCGTCGAATTTGGTTTGGATGCCAGCCAGACGTGCTTCATTCAAAAGCACAACAAATCGGTCTTTTTCCACAGGTTTCGGATCAAGGGGGTCAAAACCTGAATTGTAGCGTGCAAAGCCGAACAGGCGGTCACCAGGAATGCCTTCTCCCGCTCGAAGGTTTATTGTGCTTAGTGGTTCCGGGCTCAAACCTTTGATGGGGTAGCGGTTCATCCGCACAATGGTGAGTTCATTCATTCGTGGGATCCTGATTTGTCGAGTTACTCCCGCGGTGGGGCTAGCAAGCGCCCTTCAAGCTAATCCACTCCAGCTCCTCGGTTGAACGGCAAGTATTTGGTTTTGGCACCATAAGAGGTGGGTTCGGGTTGGCAATCAAAAGCCGTCTGCGCCCTGACTTGAAGCTTAGACCCGTTAGATTTCGAATACCCTCTCCCTTTTTGCATGATGAATCTTAGGAGGCGGGATGCGGTGATGTATATAATAAAAACAATTTACTATTGGTCGTTGTTGAGGTGATTTTAGCAGTTCTGAGGTACGAACCTCAAAAATTTCTGGACTTGAGGTGCGTACCTCAAATAGCCTTGGAGCTATGCCGCGATTCGCACATCCTCGGTTGACGGCGCAAAAAAGGGAGGAATGGATGACTTACTCAAAACTGGCCTCGGCCAGCGCAATAGTCCTTGCCGCTACTACTCTTTCTACCAAGGCAAATGCTGAAGATCTGACACTATGTTGGGCTGCATGGGACCCGGCCAACGCGCTTGTCGAGCTATCAAAGGAATTCGAAGCAGAGTCTGGCCACACAATGAACTTTGAGTTTGTGCCTTGGCCAAACTTTGCAGCTAGGATGCTGAACGAACTGAATTCTGGTGGCAGGCTTTGTGACCTGTTGATCGGAGACAGCCAGTGGATCGGTGGTGGAGCTGAAAACGGCCACTACGTTAAGCTGAATGATTTCTTCGATGCAGAAGGTATCAGCATGGACGACTTCGCGCCGGCCACAGTCTACGCTTATTCGACGTGGCCCAAGGGCACACCAAATTACTACGCGCTGCCTGCGATGGGCGATGCGAATGGCTGGTTCTATCGCAAGGACTGGTTCGAAAATCCCGATATCCAAGCCGCGTACAAAGAGGCAACTGGTCAGGACCTGCGCGAGCCTCAATCTCAGAAAGAACTCTTGCAGATCGCGCAATTCTTCCAAGGTCGTGAGATCGACGGCAAGACAGTTTATGGGGCGGCAATCTTTACCGAGCGCGGCTCGGAAGGGATCACCATGGGTGTGACCGGAGCACTGTATCCTTGGGGCTTCAAATACGAAAACACACCGGGTTCGTATGACATGGAAGGCGCCGTAAACTCACCGGAAGCGGTTGAGGCTCTGGAATTCTACAAGGAGTTCTACAAAACGGCGACACCTCCGGGATACACCAACTCTTACATGGGTGAGAGCTTGGACGCCTTTAAGTCCGGCCAGGTTGCCATGGCCATGAACTGGTTTGCGTTCTTCCCGGGTCTCTATGCCGATCCCAATACCGGCGGTGACAAGATCGACTTCTTCGTGAACCCACCACAAAATCAGGCGGGTTCAACGCTGGGCGGACAAGGTATTTCTGTTGTCAGCTATTCTGACAAACAGGACGCCGCACTTGAGTATATAAAGTGGTTCGCGCAGCCAGACGTTCAGGCCAAATGGTGGGAACTGGGCGGCTACTCGGCGCATAACTCAGTGCTGGAAGATCCTGGTTTCGTGGACAGCCAACCGTTCGCCGGTGACTTTCTGGAAGCTATGGCTGGTGTGCAGGATTTCTGGCAAGAGCCTGCCTATGCGGAACTCTTGCTGGCCATGCAGAAACGCATACACGACTACGTGGTTGCTGACCAAGGTACCGCTCAAGAAGCGCTTGATCTTCTGATCGAAGATTGGACGGAAGTCTTCGAAGACGAAGGCAAGCTATAGTCCGGACACAGGCAGGAGCGGGTGCAATCCCGCTCCACCTTCACCCGTGAGTCCGAAACCAACAAGAACTGGCAAAGAGATGTCTGACAGGACCGTAGATCGCGTTGCGCAGGCAACGCCCGAGCGAGTTGCGCGAAAAATCCGAGGATTATCCGACCGCGCGATCGCCTGGATATTCATCTCCCCAACGATTTTTCTATTGCTGGCGATCAATATCTTTCCGTTGATCTGGACCATCCAACTGAGCTTTACCAATTACAAGGCCAACCGGATCGGGCGTGAAGTCAAAGATGTCGGGTTCAGGAATTACGAGCGTATCCTGACGGACTCGGACACCTGGCTGAACATGCAGGCCACTGCGCATTTCCTGTTCTGGACGATCTTTTTCCAGGTTTTGATCGGGTTCACGCTGGCATGGTTGATCAACAAAAAATTCAAAGGCAACGATCTTTGGACTACGATCATCGTGCTGCCGATGATGCTGTCTCCGGCGGTTGTTGGAAACTTCTGGAAGTTCCTGTATCAACCTCAGATCGGCCTGTTCAATTACATCGTGTCCTGGTTTACCGGCAAGGACCCATCGAGCTTTGAAATGCTAGGATCAGTCACGTTGGCCCCATGGGCGATTGTGATTGTCGACACCTGGATGTGGACCCCCTTCGTGATGCTGATCTGTCTGGCCGGTCTGCGCAGCATTCCCGATTACATATACGAGGCGGCTGAGATCGACAGGGCCAGCAAGCTGCGGCAGTTCTTTACGATTACCATCCCGATGGTGCTGCCGTTCCTTATGTTGGCGGTGCTGTTCCGGGGAATTGAGAACTTCAAGATGTTCGACCTAGTGGTTCAGCTAACTGGCGGTGGTCCGGGTTCTGTTACGGAACTCACCTCGATCAATCTAAAACGAGAGGCGTTTGAAAAGTGGCGTACAGGTTATGCCTCGGCCTATGCGATCATCCTTTTCGTCACCGTGTTCGGCCTTGCGTCGATCTACGTTAAAGCCCTGAACAAGGTGAAACAGAGATGAGCAGTTTTTCCGTCACTGAACCTTCGAACCGGTCCAAGTGGATCGCCGGGTTTCTGGTCATCACTTATGCGCTGATCACGATGATCCCGCTGGTTTGGATTTTGCTGACTGGCTTCAAGTCCCCGGCCGATGCGATCAGCTACCCGCCCAAAGTCGTCTTTGACCCAACGCTAGAAGGCTATGTGAATCTCTTCACCACACGTACTCGGCAAACGCAGGAGTTTCTGGAGGCCAACCCGCCGCAGAACTGGGCCGATGAGATCGTCCGCCAATATGACATGGTGATTGTGGGGCCATCAAAGTTCGGCGAACGCTTTATGAATTCGGTTATCATCGGATTCGGCTCGACGTTCTTGAGCATCTTCCTTGGTACGCTGGCCGCCTATGCGTTCAGCAGGTTCAAGGTTCCGCTCAAGGATGACCTTTTGTTCTTCATCCTGAGTACCAGGATGATGCCCCCGGTCGCTGTCGCCATCCCAATCTTCCTGATGTTCAGGAACCTTGGGCTGAGCGATACGCATCTGGGAATGATCCTGCTCTATACGGGTGTGAATATCTCGCTCGCTGTTTGGTTGCTGAAAGGGTTCATCGACGAAATCCCGCGGGAGTACGAAGAAGCGGCGCTGATCGACGGATACACCCGTTTTCAGGCATTTTACAAAGTTGTGCTGCCACAAGCCGCCACAGGCATCGCGTCAACTGCGATCTTCTGCCTGATCTTCGCTTGGAATGAATACGCGTTTGCCGTGCTGCTGACATCCGCGAACGCTCAGACCGCGCCGCCTTTCATTCCAACCATCATCGGTATTGGTGGACTGGATTGGCCTGCAGTTGCCGCTGGCGCAACGATCTTCCTAATCCCCGTCATGATTTTCACCATCCTGATGCGCAAACATTTGCTGCGTGGGATCACATTCGGAGCCGTACGCAAATGAGCGATTTTCTAACCGGATTGATGCGGCTCCGCCGCGGCCCGTGGGAGATGGTCGCAACCATCCTTATCGCACTGGGTGTCTTTATGCTGATGCAGCCCTTTGTCCTTTGGGCTTTCACTTACTCTTTCATCGTCACGCTGATCGGAACCGTCATGTTCATCATCGTCAGCCATTTCCCGGAGTAGAAATGGCCCAGATCGTAGTCAAAAACGTAAAGAAGATGTTCGGTGATTTCACGGCTGTCCGCGAAAGCTCGTTCACAATCGAGGATGGTGAGTTTTTCATGCTGCTGGGCCCATCCGGCTGCGGAAAGACGACGACGCTGCGGATGATCGCAGGGTTGGAGCTTCCAACGTCGGGCGAAATCTATCTGGACGGTGAAGAGATCAGCCAGCGGCCACCATCAGAACGAGACATTGCCTTCGTGTTCCAGATGTTCGCGCTGTATCCGCACATGAACGTGCGCAAGAACATAAGCTACCCGTTGATATCGCAGGGCATGCCGCGTGCTGCTGTCAAAGCCAAAGTAGAGGAAGTCGCAGGAATTCTGGGGATCAAGGACATCCTCGATAGCCCGGTAGGTGGACTGTCAGGCGGCGACAGGCAGCGCGTGGCGCTGGGTCGCGCGATTGTCAGGGAGCCCAAAGCCTTCATGATGGACGAACCTCTTGGCGCATTGGATGCTGAGTTTCGCGAGCATATGGCCGAAGAACTACGCGCCCTTCATGATCGCATGGGTGCAACTACGGTGTATGTCACACATGACCAGTTGGAAGCCATGCAGATGGGCGACAAAATCGTCGTGATGAACAACGCCGTAATTGAGCAGTTTGGCACACCTCAGGAAATCTACGACAAGCCAGCGACGATGTTTGTTGCGGATTTTATCGGGTCTCCTTCGATGAACTTCCTGCCGTTTCAGGGAAAGGTCGAGCCTGGTTCGGAAATGGTACGACTGAATGGCCATGACGAAGCCGTGCCCAAACTGATGGAAGGGGCGGAAGGTGACTTGGTTTTCGGCGTTCGCCCCGAGCACGTTTTTCTATCGGATGCGAGCACCTACCGGGCCAAAGTACTGGCCGCAGAATATTTGGGAACCACCCAGATCGTGACGCTGCAAAGCCCGAACGGAGAGCTGAAAGCCCGGATTGATGCGCGCGAAACCGTTAATCCCGGCGAGACAGTGGGATTGGAGTTCCGCTCACCCGCAGTAACCCTATTTGACAAATCTACCGGGCGCGCGTTGAGGTCTGCCCTAAACGACGAGGTACTAAGCAATGGCTGAAGTCGTTTTGGAAAACATCTCGAAATCCTTCGGCAATCTCAAAGCAGTGGATGATATCTCAATGACGATCCCCAACGGGGCCTTTGTGGTGTTGTTGGGCCCGACAGGTGCAGGAAAAACAACGACACTGAGATTGATATCCGGACTTGAGAAACTGGACTCAGGAACGGTGCGCATTGCCGGGCGTGACGTTGGATTAGATACACCTGCCCAACGCGATGTGGCGATGGTCTTCCAGCAATACTCGCTGTACCCGCATATGACAGTGCGCGAAAACCTGTCTTTCCCTCTGCGTTCGCCGATCCTGAAGACGCCAGAGGATGAGATCACGAGGAAGGTCAACGAAGTCGCGGACATTCTCCAGATCCCGCACAAATTGGACAACAAAGCCACCGAACTGTCTGGCGGCGAAATGCAGCGCGTTTCAATCGGGCGGGCGCTGGTGCGCGATCCACAGATTTTTCTCATGGACGAGCCACTTAGCTCGTTGGATGCCAAATTGCGTGCGGACTTGCGCGTGGAGTTGAAAAGAATCCAGGCAGACCTTGGTTCCACCCTATTGTACGTAACCCATGATCAGGTCGAGGCCATGACGATGGCAACGCATATTGGCGTGCTGGAGGAGGGCAGGTTGGTGCAATACGGCACGCCTCGGGACATCTACGAAAACCCGCGCAGTGTTTATGTTGCCAGCAGGTTGGGGTTGCCGCGGATCAACATTCTGCCATCCGAATTGTTTGGAGGGGATCACAAAGGCCCTCAGATTGGCTTGCGTCCAGAGAATATCGTGCAAGGTGAGGGCAGTGATGCCCGTGTTATTCGTGCCGAACACCTGGGGGACCAAACGCGATTGCACCTGGATTTGAACGGCCATTCGGTCGTGACCTTGATCGATATTCATCAGGATTACCCCGCAGGGCAAACGATAAAAATACGCCCTCACAACCCATTGTATTTTGACGCCTCTGGCGCGCGCGTGACTTAAGGAGCAAAAGCATGGCCCAGTTCCTCAACACAAAAGAAACCCTTGTAACAGAGGCGATAGACGGCCTTTTGGCGTCTTCCGGCGGCGCATTGACCCGATTGGACGGCTACCCGCATATCAAGGTGGTTTACCGCTCGGACTGGGACAAATCGAAGGTGGCTTTGGTGTCTGGCGGCGGGTCTGGTCATGAGCCTGCTCATGCGGGCTTTGTCGGGGCTGGCATGCTGACAGCAGCCGTGTGTGGAGAAGTGTTTGCATCACCCTCAGTCGAAGCGGTTCTTGCGGGTATTCTCGCTGTGACTGGTGAGGCGGGGTGTTTGCTGATCGTCAAGAATTATACGGGCGATCGGTTGAACTTTGGGCTAGCGGCGGAGCGTGCCCGTGCTTTAGGGCGCAAGGTTGAGATGGTCGTGGTGGATGATGACATCGCCTTGCCAGACCTGCCGCAGCCGCGCGGTGTGGCGGGGACCTTGTTCGTACACAAAATTGCAGGCGCGCTCGCCGAAAGCGGTGCTGACCTGGACACCGTCACCGCCGCAGCGAGACGCACCATAGCCAAGGTCGTCAGCATCGGTATGAGTTTGGACACCTGTACCGTTCCGGGGTCTCCGAAAGAGGACAGGATCGCGCCGGGCAAAGCGGAGTTAGGGTTGGGTATCCATGGCGAACCGGGTGTCGAGCAGGTGGATTTTGCGAACGCGGTTACGGCTATGTCCACCATCGTGGAAAAGTTGAAACAACGGGTTAGCTCTGGGGAATGTGTCGCGTTGATCAACAACCTTGGGTCGACAACGCCATTGGAAATGTCCGTTCTGACACATGCATTGTCCGAAACCGGGTTGGCCCGTCATGTCATTGGACCTGCGCCAATGATGACATCGCTAGACATGCACGGGTTTTCTGTTTCTGTGTTGCCCGTCAGTCAGGGCGAATTGTCGGCCCTTGAATCTCCGGTCGCTCTGGCGGCATGGCCTGGCGTCAACGCGGTCGGCCCAATTCAAGTTGCGCCGCTGCCCGATGGCTTGACCCCAATTGATCCTATTCCCTCGAACAATCCAGCCACAAAGGAAACAATTACGCGTTTGTCCGAATTGCTGATTAATGCCGAGAAGGACCTGAACGAGTTGGATGCCAAATCCGGCGATGGCGATACTGGCAGCACATTGGCAACAGCGGCACGGGCATTGCAGGGTAGTCTGGACCGAATGCCCCTTGCAGATTTGACGCAACTCTTCCCGGCTTTGGGTAACGAACTCAGCCAGACAATGGGCGGTTCTTCAGGCGTAATACTTGCCATCTTCTTCAATGCTGCAGGAGACGCCTGTGCCAGCGGCGCGTCAATCCCGAAATCCCTTGTGGAAGGTTTGAACCGCGTCAGCCAGGTTGGCGGGGCCAAAGTTGGGGACAGAACGATGATCGATGCATTGGCACCCGCGCTGGACGCTTTGCCCTCGGGTTTGGCCCAAGCTGCAAAGGCGGCGCGCGCAGGTGCGGACAGTACCGCGAATATTCACCGTGCCAAGGCCGGTCGGGCCGCCTATGTTCCCGCGGAAAACCTGATGGGAAACAACGATCCTGGCGCTGAAGCCGTCGCCTTGCTGTTCGAGGGGTTGGCGCAGGAAATCAAAGGCTGAACGATTCGTGGAAGATCAAAAACACAAACTAGAATTGGTGAATAAACCAACTGTGAATGACATCGCGCGTGTTGCGGGTGTTAGCCTGGCAACCGTCGATCGGGTCCTAAACAGGCGACCGGGCGTTCGCGCCGTAACCGTAAAAAAGGTTCAACAGGCAATCGATGAGCTTGGCTATGTCCGCGATACTGCTGCAGCCAATCTTGCGCGACAGCGTGTTTATAACTTTTTGTTCGTCCTGCCAGATACGGACAATGAGTTTGTTGAAGCGCTCAGCAAGCAAATTTTAGAACAATCACGCGATCAGTTCATCGAGCGGACAAGGATGAAAATTCAACGGGTGGCTCCGTTTGATCCCCAGGAAATAGTCGAAATTTTAGATGCTTTGGACAGCCGGGATGTCGATGGTGTCGCCGTTTTCGGCCCGGAAACACCTTCTGTGCGCGACGCTGTGAAAAGGGTCCGGGACAAAGGCGTTCCGGTAGTGGCTTTGGTGTCCGACCTTCCCAGTTCGGACCGCGACCATTTCGTTGGCATTGACAACGTATCAGCCGGTCGCACGGCTGCTCAACTGATGGGGCGCTTCGTGCATCGCAAGGGCAAGGTGTTGGTCCTGACCGGCTCGCGCTTGGCTCGGGATCATTTGGAACGACGGCAGGGTTTCGATCTTGTTATTGCCGAAGATTTTCCGCATCTCGAAGTTGTGGCGTCGGTCGAAGGTCGCGATGACCCCGAACTGATCTACAAGATAATGCCCGAGATTTTTGAGACCTACCCAGATCTCGTCGGGATCTACTCTTCCGCCGCAGGCAACGCCGGACTGATCCAATTTCTATCAGACAGCAAAA
Source organism: Ruegeria sp. AA6 (assembly GCF_056542865.1). Lineage (NCBI taxonomy): Bacteria > Pseudomonadati > Pseudomonadota > Alphaproteobacteria > Rhodobacterales > Roseobacteraceae > Ruegeria > Ruegeria sp. AA6. The sequence goes on along the minus strand of NZ_JBQGAN010000011.1, from coordinate 51,082 downwards.
TCAGTAAAGATCTGGTGATTATTGCCCACGAGCTTACGCCGCTTAGCCGCGACGCGCTAAGCCGTGGAACATTTGATGCGTTGATCTCACAAGACTCGGGGCACCTGGTACGATCTGCGGTCCGCCTGCTGCGTGCAACGTCAGACAAGGTTCCTTTCAACAAGGCACAAGAACGCATCCGCATCGACATCTATCTGAAGGAAAATTTGCCGCCATAGAGGCGTTGGTATTTTGGGGAGGAGACATTATGAAAACGATAAAAGGCCCGGCGTTGTTTCTGGCTCAGTTCGCTGGAGATGAAGCACCTTTCAACTCGTGGGATGCCATCACCAAATGGGCGGCGGACTGTGGGTACAAAGGCGTTCAGGTGCCCAGTTGGGACGGCCGGTTGTTTGACCTTGAAATGGCCGCCTCAAGCAAAGACTACTGCGACGCGTTCAAGGGACAGGCCCAAGAGAACGGCGTCGAGGTTACTGAGTTATCCACGCATCTTCAGGGCCAACTTGTCGCTGTGCATCCCGCATACGACACCGCGTTCGATGGCTTCGCCGCCGAAAGCGTCAGGGGAAATCCAAAAGCCCGTCAGGAATGGGCGGTGGATCAGGTTAAGAAGGCGCTGTCAGCCTCAAAGAATCTAGGGATTTCAGCGCACGCAACGTTCTCTGGCGCACTGGCCTGGCCTTATGTCTATCCCTGGCCGCAACGCCCCGCTGGCCTCATCGAAACGGCCTTTGATGAGCTTGCCAGCCGCTGGGTCCCCATCCTGAACCACGCGGAAGACTGCGGAGTGGATGTGTGCTATGAAATCCATCCGGGCGAAGACCTGCATGACGGTGTGACTTACGAGATGTTCCTTGAACGGACGGGCAATCATGCGCGTGCGTGTATGTTGTACGACCCGTCGCACTACGTCCTGCAATGTCTCGACTATCTGGACAATATCGACATCTACAAAGACCGGATCCGGATGTTCCACGTCAAAGACGCTGAATTCAATCCGACAGGTCGGCAAGGCGTCTATTCCGGATATCAAAGTTGGGTTGATCGTGCCGGGAGGTTCCGATCGCTTGGTGATGGCCAAGTGGATTTCGGTGCGGTCTTCTCAAAGATGGCGGCGAATGACTTTGATGGTTGGGCAGTTGTCGAATGGGAATGCTGTCTGAAACACCCTGAGGATGGAGCGCGTGAAGGCGCTCAATTTGTGTCCGATCACATCATCCGTGTGACCGAGAAAGCCTTTGATGATTTCGCTGATGGTGGCGCAGACGAAGCGGCCAATCGCAAAATGCTGGGGATTGAGTGATGGTCACAGGACGTAGTGAAGAAACCTCTGGTCGTATTCGACTTGGAATGGTTGGCGGCGGAAACGACGCCTTCATAGGCGGTGTTCATCGCATAGCCGCGCGACTGGACGACAAGTTCGAGCTGGTTGCCGGTGCCTTGTCTTCTACGCCAGAAAAATCTCTTGAAAGCGGACGGGTATTGGGGCTCGAACGGGTCTATGAAGACTTCAAACAAATGGCGATAAGAGAAGCCCGGCTGAAATCCGGGATCGAGGCGGTTTCAATCGTCACGCCTAATCACGTTCACTACGCCGCCGCGCGTGAATTCCTGAAGCGCGGAATTCATGTGATCTGTGACAAACCACTCACCTCGACCCTTGCCGATGCAAAAAAGCTGGTCAAAGCCGTGGAAAACTCAAACGCGCTGTTCATTCTGACCCATAACTACACCGGCTATCCAATGGTTCGCCAGGCGCGTGAGATGGTCGCCAATGGGGAGATCGGCAAAATTCGCGTAGTTCAGGTTGAATATCCGCAGGACTGGTTGACCGAGCAGCAGGATTTCAAGCAGGCCGAATGGCGAACCGATCCTGAGCGTTCGGGCGCAGGGGGATCAACAGGCGACATCGGAACCCATGCCTATAATATCGCCTGCTTTGTGACAGGCTTAAAGGCAGAAAGCCTCGCGGCTGATTTGCAGGCCTTTGTGCCGGGGCGCAAAGTCGACGACAACGCGCATGTCCTGCTGCGGTTTGACGGTGGCGCGCGTGGGATGCTGTGGTCCTCTCAAGTTGCACCCGGCAACGAAAATGCCCTGCGATTGCGTGTCTATGGTGAAAAGGGTGGGCTTGAATGGGCGCAGGAAGACCCGAACTATCTTTGGTTTACGCCCTATGGCGAACCAAAGCGCCTGATCACCCGAAATGGGGCCGGTGCAGGAGATGCAGCAAGTCGGCTGAGCAGGGTGCCCCCCGGCCATCCCGAAGGGTATCTAGAGGGGTTTGCAAATATCTACAGTGAAGCTGCGGATGCCATAATCGCGTTTAGAAGTGGCAAACAACCTGATCCGTCGGTGATCTATCCAACCGTTCAGGATGGATTGAATGGCGTCAGGTTCGTCGCAGCTTGTGTTCAAAGCTCGGCAAGAAATGCGGCTTGGGTTAAGTTGGAATAGCACGACAGTCGCCTTGACACGGCATCTTCCATGATTAATTTTACCAACTAAAATAAAACTCGAAGGGTGGCGCCGAATGTATCTTGGGTTGGATTTGGGAACGTCGGGCCTCAGAGGCATATTGATCGATGAATCCGGTCACGTCGTCAGCGACGCAGAAGCTGGCATTTCTACTTCGACGCCAAAACCAGGTTGGTCAGAGCAGAACCCATCAGATTGGATCAACGCGTGCGCTAAGGTTGTTGCTAAGCTACGTGCGGATAACGAACTGGCATTCGCAAAACTTCGCGGCATTGGTCTGAGCGGGCACATGCATGGAGCGGCACTGCTGGATGCTGATGGAGAGGTCCTGAGACCCTGCATACTGTGGAACGACACACGGTCGGCTGACGAGGCAAAAAGGCTCGATCAAACGCCACAGATGCGGATCTTATCGGGGAATATTGTTTTCCCCGGATTCACCGCACCAAAACTGGAATGGGTGCGGTCGCACGAGCCTGATGTGTTCTCAAAAACAGCTAAGGTTCTATTGCCGAAAGACTATCTGCGTTTTTGGCTGACGGGTGAGTACCTATCGGACATGTCAGATAGTGCCGGTACATCATGGTTGGCCGTTGATAAACGGCAGTGGTCAGAAACGGCGCTGGGTTTGGGGCACATGCGGTTGGACCAAATGCCTCGCTTGGTCGAGGGAAATGACCGGGGCGGTGAACTGAAAACTGAGTTGCGGGAGGCATGGGGGCTTTCTGGCCCTGTCGTTGTGGCGGGTGGCGCGGGTGACAACGCTGCGGCGGCTTGCGGTATTGGGAGCATTCAGGACGGCACGGGATTCGTGTCGTTGGGCACGTCCGGCGTTCTTCTTGTCGCTCGGGATGCCTATGCCCCTGCGCCTGAAACTGCCGTACACTGCTTTTGCCATGCTGTGCCCGAAATGTGGATTCAAATGGGGGTCATACTCTCGGCAACAAACAGTATGAATTGGCTGTCGCGCAATCTCAACGCGCCTGTTGAAAAATTGGCGTCGATGGTACCTGAGAGCATTGTCGGACCGTCTTCGATTACGTTCCTGCCGTATCTTTCAGGCGAGCGAACGCCACATAACGACAGCCAGATTCGGGCAGCTTTCTTGGGTGTGGACGTCGCATCGGAACCCGCTGATCTGACCCAATCTGTGATGGAGGGCGTCGCCTTTGCTATGCGGGACTGTCTTGAAGCCTTGAAGAGCACAGGAACCGCGCCAGCCAAATTGGTGGCTGTTGGAGGCGGCGCACGATCGAGGTTCTGGTTGGAAACGCTATCGACCGTATTGCATGTGCAGCTTGACGTGCCGAAAGGCAGCGAATTCGGAGCGGCCATGGGCGCTGCGCGTCTCGCAATTTGTGCGGCCAACAACGCAAATCCCGACGACATCATGACACCGCCAATAATTCAGGAAAGCATCGAACCGCGCAGCGATCTGGTTGAACCATATGAAAGCGAGTACTGTCGATATCGGCAATTCTATAAGGCGCTGGCGCCCTTGGCGGTTTGATTATGCCTGAAGTGGGAAAACCTTCTCGCGTCGAAACGGTTATGCTGATCGATGGGGGCATGCGGGCCTCGATTTTGAACTACGGGGCGATCACACAGGGTTGGTGGCACAAGGACGTACCGCTTATTTTGGGGTTCAATGACCCAACCCAGTACTTCACCGATTCAACATATATGGGTGCAATTGTCGGACGTGTTGCGAACCGGATCGGCGGCGCTCGATTTGAGTTGGCAGGGGCAGAATTTGAGCTTAGCGCCAATGAGGGGGAAAATACTCTGCATGGGGGAGCAGACGGACTTTCCAAGCAATTCTGGAACCTTGAGCAGACCGCATCAAATGTAGCGGTATTGCAATACCATTCACGCGACGTGGAAAACGGTTTTCCGGGCAATGTCTGGATTGAGGTCAGCGTAACGCTTCGGTACCCAAAGTTGATCTACACGCTAACAGGGCATACTGACCGCCCTACGCCGATTAGCCTTGCACAACATAACTACTATACATTGGGCAGCTCAAAGGGTGTTGACGAACACAAACTGGAACTCGCCTCAGGTAGGTACTTGGAACTTGACGAACAAGGGGTTCCGAATGGCGCGGTGTGCTCGACCAAGGACACCGAATTGGATTTTTCTGCGCCGAGATCGATCGGGCATGTTCCAAGGGCGATCGATCAATATTTCTGCTTTGACCAAGATCGCGATCCGGAAGATCCGGTCGCGAAACTCACCGCGCCTTCAGGTCTTTCTCTGGCTGCCTATTCTGACCAACCCGGAGCACAGGTTTATTCGGGTGCCCAACTGGCGAAACCACTACGCGGTGCAGCTGGTTTGTGCATAGAGCCATCAGGGCACCCGAACGCGTCCAATATTCCTTCGTTTCCATCGATCATTTGCACGCCCGAGAGACCGTACAGGCAGGTTCTCACACTCGAGATTTCGGAAGGTGGCAATGAGAGTTAGTTTATTCATTGCCACCATCAGCCTATTGATCGCTGGTACAGGCGCCAATGCTCAGAAGCTTGGACCACCTCCGACATTCCTTGAACCCGATTTCGACCGCGTGGAATTGGGACAGTTGCTTTTCTATGACCCGATTTTGTCCGGCAACAAGAATATCAGTTGCGCGACCTGCCATCATCCCAGGCTTGGCACGTCGGATGGCCTTTCGCTTGGAATTGGGGAAGGCGGCAAGGGTTTGGGCACTGAACGCACGCTGGATCCCAGGAATACCCCGGAACAACGCATCCCCAGAAACTCACCTGCGCTTTGGAATCTAGGCGCTACGGAGTTCACGACGTTTTTCCATGATGGACGTCTAGAAGCAGATCCCACGCAACCATACGGGATCAGAACACCTTTGGGGACACATATGCGGCCCGGTTTTCAATCGGCATTGGCAGCGCAGGCGATGTTCCCGGTTCTTTCGCCAGACGAAATGGCCGGTCATTACTCGGAAAATGACGTCAGTACAGCGGTTCGATTGGGGCTATTGACGCAACAAGACGGCGCGTGGGATCTGATTGCGGCACGTGTTGCCGCTGTCCCAGAATACAAACAGCGCTTTGATGGCATTACGTTGGGTGGCGAGATCTCATTCACGGCCATTGCAAACGTGATCGCAGATTTCATCGCATTCGAATGGCGCGCCGACAACAGCCCCTTTGATCGCGCGATGCGAGGCGAGGGCACATTATCCGAAGACGCCGAACTTGGCATGAATCTGTTTTATGGCAAGGCGGGGTGCAGTGCCTGCCACGCAGGCTGGTTCCAGACGGATCACAAGTTTCATTCGATTGCCTTGCCGCAAATCGGGCCCGGAAAGGCCGCGCGGTTTGAGAACCATGTTCGCGATGATGGGCGAATACGTGTTACAGGTCGTGTCGAAGATGCGTACGCGTTTCGCACACCGTCTCTCCGCAATGTAACGCTGACCGCGCCTTACGGGCACAATGGTGCTTTTGCACGGCTCGAGGACATCGTGCGCCACCATCTGGACCCGGTCTCGTCCTTGCGAAACTACACGGTGGACATGGCCTTGTTGCCAGATTTTCCGGGCTCTGAAGACGAAACTCCGTTGCTGGATCAGCAACATCTCGACGCCATAGCGAAAACCAACAGTTTGCCAAAGGTTAGTTTGACGGATCAGGAGGTCGACGCGCTTTTAAGTTTTCTGGCAAGCCTTGAGGACCCGGCGCAGAGACTGGGAGTGCCGGCCCAAGTTCCGAGCGGTCTGCCGGTAGATCAATAAGTCAACGGTGCAATTGGATAATCTGGTTCGGCACGACGTCCTGCCATGTACTTTCTTCTCCATCCGGCCAGATCATCCTAAGCCGCACTTTGGTTTCGTGTCCCAAGCCGAAATGATGATATCCGGCCACGCCACCAGCATGTCCGCCGCCAATTGTTATTTCACGTGTTTGCAAACCTTGCGTGGTTTGAACCTCGACAAATCCCCCGACCGCCGCATGGTTGGGTTTGTCCTGAACAACATCAACCAATAGCCAATTGCCGCCCGTTGAGATATTTTGACTGACGTCAAGTTTTGATCCTCGGTTTACAACCACCAGATCGAGCCTCCCATCGTTGTTCAGGTCTGCTAGCGCGGCACCGCGAGACTTCGCCATCGAAGCAACACCAGCCTCTGCCGAGGCTTCGATAAAGTGACCTTCCGAGCGCTGAACCAAAAGGTTGTTTGGGTCGTTCAGGGCGGCATCCGGCATTTGCTCGACATTGCCTTTGGTCACGAAGATGTCGTCTCGGCCGTCATTGTTGACGTCTCCAAACTGTGCGTGCCAGCCGGTCGACGGCCTTCCGTCATTGCCGATATGCGGTCTGTGGGCAGTTGTGCCTTTTTCGTAGGTCGCATCGCGCCACGTCGGGCCGTTGGCATCAGGATCAAACACCTGAAGCTTCTGGTCACCCATGGAGGTCAGATAAACCTCGGGAAAGCCGTCGCCGGTCAGATCGCGGGAGGCAATACCCATACCCCAGATCGAATAAGGCAGCCATCCGTCTTCGGATGAGTACAGCCGCGGCTCATGTTCCATCGCCCATAGCTGTTCTTGACCATTGCGCACATAATAGTGGCGGTCATTACTGACACGAAGGTCCGCACGTCCAGTTCGCGCCCAGTCGGAAAACAGAATGGAAAGCGAACAGTAGCTGGGTTCTAGCTGCTGGGGGGCGCCGTAGCTGCCCCCGTTCGGGCGATAGAGTAGGGTTGGTTCGCAGGATTCAAACGGGCCTTCCGGGTCGAAGCGATCCACGTAAGTTCCAAATGCCAAAGTTGGCAAATATTGGTCGTCTTCCCATGTGGCCGAGAACCCAGTGGTCCAGCGATCCTCGGAACGGAACTTGATGTTTTTGAAGGGACGGAACTGACAATCCAACTGTCCTTGAAGCAGGACATCTTCGCCCACGCGCAATATGGCCAGATCCATTAACCCGTCGCCGTCAATGTCCAATGGGTAGGCGCCGGTTACTCCGGTTAAGGACAGCTGATCCGGTGTCTCAATGTAAAAAGAAACCTCGGTCTCAGAAGTGTTTTTGAACAGCTGAGATCGATTGGACCCGCCCGCTACAAACAATTCGGGTAACGTGTCTCCGTCACAATCGAAGACCGCTACTCCGCCGCCAACAAAGTGCTCCCAACCGCCATCGTAGATATGAGCGGGCACGTCGACAGTTTTGAATTGAGGCTGTGTATCGGCATCTGCAGCTGACACAAGAACGAGTAGTGCCGCAATTTCAGGACGCATTCGACGCAAGCTCCTTTACCTTCAGGATCGAGACCTGCTCGATCCCGTACGCGGCCGCACCTTTGGCCCACATCAGATCTCCCCAGTGATGCACTTTGATTTCAGGCAAGGGTGCGTCGACATTCACCACGCCATTTCGAATGCGCGTCATAACTTCTGCTGAGCAGAGGTGTTCAAAGCTCATTTGCGCGCCTGATACAATGATGCATTGAGGATCGAACAGATTGATCAGATTGGACACTCCAAGACCAAACATCTGACCCGCACGTGCAAGCACCGAGGCGGCTCTATCATCACCGGAATTGGCTCGAGTATGGATGTCCGAGACCGTTTGCATGTCATCGGCCTGCCCCGTGACGGTCATTTCCCGGATTAAGGCATAATCTCCGACATAGGCCTCCAGGCATCCACGTTGCCCGCACTGGCACAGAGCGCCGTCGAGTTGCACTTTGGTGTGCCCAAACTCGGCTCCGCAGCCTCTTTCACCGCGGTAGAGTCTGCCGTCTAAAACGATGCCGAGGCCAACACCATGCTCGATCGTGACAACAAGAAAGTTCTTCAGCCCTTTGCCTAGCCCAAAAAGCTGTTCGGCTTTTGCAACGAGGTTGGCGTCGTTTTCCACGAAGGCAGGGCAGGGGAGCTCTTTTGCAAGTAAAGGGCTGAAATCAAAGTTTCTTTCGGTCACCGAAGACGACCAGTGGACAAAGTTTCTAGCCGCATCGATCTGCCCAGCCAATCCGATTGAAACGCCAGCCAAGTGACCGATTGAAAGGCCGACCTGCTGGCACGTGCCTTCAAGGGCCATGCGAATAGTCGAAACTAGGTTTGCTGGCAACATTCGGGCGTCTTCAAGCGGGACCTTGTGCGACGTCACCTCGTTCCCTTCAAAATCCACGAGAATGACCGAGATCATCTGGCGTGCAATCTTCAGACCTGCGACAAGGAACGACTGGCCGTCCAATTGCAGCAAAACCCTGGGTCGTCCTCTTTTTCCCGACTTTGACTTTGCTTCGCCTTCAATCTCTTTGATCAGCCCCGCCGAGATCAGATCTGCCGTCGCTGAGGTGATCGTGGCAGGACTGGTTTCCAATGCGGACGCGATATCGATCCGTGACACGGATCCCTTGCTTCTTATCTGTTCTAACACCCGCAAGCGGGTTGCGTTTCTTTGGTCCAAGGAAACCACAGACGCTTTGCTTTTCAGCATCTTGCCCTCGCGAATCTTACTCTGAACCCAACTTAAGTGAATTTAGAGGTGTCTTGTAGGCTAAATATTTTACTGACTGAAATAAATATGCTATTCAGAATTGGGAGAGCCGCGAATCGAGAAATGATGGCTCGGCAAATGGGAGGAAATCATGAAAAGAATTCTCAGCGTTTCAGCTGTGGCCACTTTGCTGGCCTCGACGGCATTCGCGGAGCCTGTGGTTGGCGTAAGCTGGTCGAATTTTCAGGAAGAGCGTTGGAAAACTGATGAGGCAGCCATCAAATCTGCGCTTGAAGCAGGGGGTGCCGAGTACATTTCGGCGGACGCGCAATCGTCCTCCGCAAAGCAGCTATCGGACATTGAAAGCCTGATTGCTCAGGGTGTAGACGCACTTATCATTCTGGCGCAGGACGCGCAGGCCATCGGGCCGGCTGTTCAGGCCGCGGCCGACGAGGGTATTCCGGTCATCGCTTATGATCGACTGATTGAGGACGACCGTGCATTTTATCTAACTTTCGACAACGTGGAAGTTGGCAGAATGCAGGCCCGGGCTGTTTTTGAAGCCATGCCCAAAGGCAACTACGTCATGATCAAGGGTTCTCCTACTGATCCGAACGCCGATTTTTTGCGGGGTGGGCAGCAAGAGATCATCGGCGCGGCTGTAGACAGCGGAGACATTGTGATCGTTGGGGAAGCATATACAGATGGATGGCTACCCGCGAACGCACAGCGGAACATGGAGCAGATTCTGACCGCAAATGAAAACAACGTGGATGCGGTTGTTGCGTCGAATGACGGGACAGCGGGCGGCGTCGTTGCGGCGCTGACTGCGCAGGGCATGGAAGGTATTCCAGTGTCAGGTCAGGACGGAGATCACGCGGCACTGAACCGCGTCGCGTTGGGCACTCAGACCGTTTCGGTTTGGAAAGATGCCCGTGAGCTTGGTAAAGCAGCTGGCGAGATCGCGGTTGCTTTGAGTGGCGGCACAAGCCCAGCTGATGTGGAAGGTGCAGTCAGCTGGACGTCACCGGGTGGCACCGAGATGAATTCCGTATTCCTTGCGCCCGTACCGATCACCAAGGATAACCTATCCGTCGTTGTAGATGCTGGATGGATTCCATTGGAGGATTTGTGCCAGGGCGTTGAAAACGGTCCAGCTCCCTGCAACTAAACTTCGAAGTCCCTGGCCCTCTTGGGGGCCGGGGAACACTGCTGAAAATGAAAGATCGGAAATGACCGAAACTTCGTCTCAGCCGATACCAGAAAAAGCAAAACCCAGCCTGTTCCAGCAATTGGAACTGGATATGCGGCTTTTGGGAATGATCGGCGCGTTTGTCATCCTGTGCATCGGGTTCAACATCTTCACAGACGGACGGTTCCTGACGCCTCGGAACCTTTTCAACCTGTCTATCCAAACGGTTTCGGTTGCCATTATGGCGTGCGGGATGGTGTTCATAATTGTTACGCGGCACATCGACTTGTCTGTCGGAGCACTACTGGCAACAACGTCAGCAGTGATGGCAATGACGCAAACTGAGCTCTTGCCGCAGGTGCTCGGTATGGGTTTGAACAACCCGGCAACCTGGGCGATTACCATTATTGTCGGGCTGTTTGTCGGCACCTTGATTGGTGCGTTTCACGGCTGGATGGTCGGGTACCTGACGATACCGGCTTTCATTGTAACACTCGGTGGGTTTCTGGTTTGGAGAAACGTGGCTTGGTACTTGACCAGCGGCCAGACCATAGGCCCTCTGGATAGTACGTTTCTGATGTTTGGCGGTACCAACGGAACATTGGGAACAACCACAAGCTGGCTGTTCGGTTTTTTTGCGACTGCGATCGCCATCTGGGCTTTGTGGAGTGGCCGACGCGCGAAAGCGGCTCATGGATTCCCTGTGAAACCCGTTTGGGCCGAAGCGACACTGGCCGGCATAATCGCAATCGCTATCCTTGGTTACGTTTACATCGTAAACAGTTACGCCATTCCGACACGCCGACTGCAACGTATGTTTGAAGCGCGCGGGGAGACTATGCCAGAGGGGCTGGTTGTAGGATACGGCATACCGATTTCTGTCCTCATCCTGATTATCGTGGCCGTCGCGCTGACAATCGTGGCACGTAAAACCCGGTTTGGACGCTATATCTTTGCCACCGGCGGCAACCCGGATGCAGCAGAGCTTTCCGGCATCAATACACGGCTTCTGACCGTGAAGATTTTTGCGCTTATGGGCTTCCTGTGCGCCGTTTCTGCTGTGGTCGCCTCGGCGCGTCTGGCGAACCATTCGAACGATATTGGCACGCTGGACGAGCTTAGAGTGATCGCCGCTGCCGTTATCGGTGGGACCGCTCTGTCAGGTGGTATCGGCACAATTTACGGCGCGATCCTTGGCGCATTGATCATGCAAGCGCTTCAATCGGGTATGGCCATGGTTGGAGTGGATGCGCCGTTCCAGAACATCGTGGTCGGCAGCGTTCTCGTGCTGGCTGTGTACATCGACATCGTCTATCGCAAGCGACTAGGGGCCAAGTGATGCAAGCTCAAGATACGCAGCAACCCCCCTCAAACTCTGGTCGAGGATCGGGCGCACCGCCATTGGTCGAGATGCGCGATATTTCGATTTCCTTCGGAGGGATCAAAGCCGTCGACCATGTGTCGGTCGATCTCTATCCGGGTGAAGTCGTAGGACTGCTTGGCCACAACGGGGCCGGAAAGTCTACTTTGATCAAGGTATTGTCCGGCGCTTATCAAATGGATCACGGTGAGATCCTGATCGATGGCAAGCCGGTCGAGATTGGCAACCCCCGTGACGCCCGGGCGAATAATATCGAGACTATTTATCAGACGCTCGCCTTGGCCGACAATCTGGATGCGACGTCGAATCTTTTCCTGGGGCGCGAGATGACGACACCTTTCGGGTTGGTCAACGATGCAGCCATGGAGGCCGAGTGTCGAAAGATCATGGCGCAGCTCAACCCGAACTTTCAAAAGTTCAACGATCCGGTCTCCGCCTTGTCGGGGGGACAAAGACAGTCTGTGGCGATTGCTCGGGCCGTCTACTTCAATGCGCGTATTCTAATTATGGACGAGCCGACAGCAGCGCTTGGGCCGCATGAAACACAGATGGTTGCAGATTTGATCCATCAGCTAAAGGCGCAAGGTATCGGAATATTCCTGATCGATCACGATGTGCATGCCGTCATGGAGCTATGCGATCGCGCCTCTGTGATGAAAAACGGGAAATTGGTTGGGACTGTCGATATCTCGGACGTCACTGACGACGACCTTTTATCAATGATCATTCTGGGCAAACAGCCCAGCCAAATAGCAGATTAGGGGGCAAGTATGGCAAGCGGATTTTTCGACGGGATCGATCAGATTCAGTATGAGGGTGCGGAAAGCGATAATCCGATGGCCTTCCGACATTATAATCCAGATGAGTTTGTCATGGGAAAACGCATGGAAGACCATCTGCGATTTGCGGTGGCGTGGTGGCACTCTTTCGCGTGGGAAGGTGGCGATCCTTTTGGTGGCCCTACCTTTGAGCGTCCTTGGCACCCACAGGACGATATGGGGCGGGCGCGCATGAAAGCGGATATCGCCTTCGAAATGTTTGAAATTCTTGGCCAACCGTTCTTTTGCTGGCACGACGCTGACATCCGCCCGGAACAAGGAAACTTCGCCGACAACCTGAGAACGCTGGAAGAAATCACCGATTACATCGGTGAAAAGATGCAGGTGTCTGGAACCAAGTTGCTTTGGGGGACGGCCAATATGTTTAGTCATCGTCGCTGGATGGCCGGAGCCAGCACGAACCCAGATCCCGACGTATTCGCGTTCGCAGCGGCTACAGTAAAGTCGTGTCTGGACGCTACCCACAAACTGGGCGGTGACAATTATGTTCTCTGGGGGGGGCGTGAAGGATACGAAACCCTCTTGAACACGGATATGAAAACCGAGCTGGATCACATGGGCCGGTTTCTGAACATGGTCGTGGAGTACAAACACAAGATCGGCTTCAAAGGTGCCATTCTCGTAGAGCCAAAACCTCAGGAGCCGTCCAAACACCAATACGACTATGACGCCGCGACTTGCATAGGATTTCTCAGAAAATATGGGTTGGAAAATGAAGTGCAACTGAACCTCGAGCAGGGCCATGCCATCCTTGCGGGCCATAGTTTCGAACATGAAATTGCGGTTGCCGCCGCCGAAGGAATGCTGGGGTCGATTGATATGAATCGTAACGATTACCAGTCTGGATGGGATACTGATCAATTCCCCAACAATGCTGCCGAAGTTGCAATGGCCTACTATCACATTCTTAAAGCAGGGGGCTTTAGGACTGGAGGCACAAATTTCGACGCAAAAATACGCCGACAGTCAATTGATGCCAGTGATCTGGTGGCTGCTCATGTCGGCGGAATGGACAACTGTGCGCGTGGTTTAAAGGCTGCCGCGGCAATGATTGAAGACGGTGGTTTGGATGCCGCGCTTTCGGATAGGTATTCTGGTTGGAACACCCCAAAGGCGGCGTCAATGTTAGAAAGCAGTCTGGAACAAGTATCCGCCCGGGTTATAGATGAGGGTATTAACCCGAAGCCAAAGTCTGGTCGCCAGGAGGTTCTGGAAAACTACGTGAACAGGTTTGTGTGAAGATGGTTCCGTCCTGTCAGGGGAGTTCGGTCTGAGGCTGGTTCTCATTTGTCGGACGTCATCGCCGCCCACCCAATTGATCGGAAGGTATTGATACGGAAATTGGGATTTGTCATTCATTCTGGGGCCTGCACCTTCGTTCGTCGCTGATCTTAAGCACGCTTGGCGAGATATTCGCCAATGTCATTGGATGACCTGCAAACATCCAAGGAATGACAGCTGCCTGCCAGTAAGCAGGCACATGCCCAAAAGTCTTAGATGGCTGTTTCGAGCCAAAAGCAAAAATGCCATGCGATTACGCAGAAAAACCTGCTCGCACCAAAAAATCAGTGGTCGACAATCCTGCTCAGTTTCTGAAGATCGCGCCCAGAGATTGATTTCGGTCTTGTCAAAAGAACTCGGGTTGAGATGGAAAGAGGTCATTCGTCTGGCCGTGATGCTATATGTTCAGTCCCACTATCAATTCGCAGGGCAGAAGACCTTTTGCACGAGCGTGGCATCGACGTGACCAGAAAAAAACTGTGCGCTACTGGCAGAACCGTTTCGGCCCGATGTTTGCTGCTGAGATTTGACGGAAGCGTGTTCAGCAACTGCGCGCGTTCTCCAAATAGAAAGGACATGTGGGCGAGGTTTTTGCGAAGGTGAATGGCCAGCGTCATTATCTTTGGCGGGCCGTTGATAGCGAAGGCGAGGTGCTGGAAGACGTGGTCTCCAGGCCCGAAACAAAGCCGCAGCACTGAAATTCCTCAAGAAATTGATGAAGCGACGCGGTGATGCGGAAAACGTCGTCACGGATCGCTTCGCATCATATCGGGCCGTTCTCAGAGAACTTGGTGCCACCGAAAAACAGCAGACGGGCGGGTGGCTCAATAACCGCGTTGAGAATTCACACCTTCCTTTCCGACGACGCGAACGAGCGATGCAACGGTTTAGGCGCATGCGAAGTTTACAGAAATTCGCTTCCGTTCACTCCTCCGTCTATAACCATTTTAATCAGGAAAGATCGCTAGCCAGCAGAGACACCTTCAAGCTGACACGCACCCGCCGCTCTTGCCGAGTGGTGGGAAATTGGTACGGCATAAAGGGCAGCAATACTGGCCTAGCTGAGACTGTTTCGATTTTGTCTGACAGCGCCCCGTTGATAGTTTAACGGCTGTATTGGGTGCGGGAGACAAACAGTTTCCGGGCGATCTTCACCTACCGAAGTGTTTCGCCGTTATGTTTAGGAAAACTGGCGAACTCCAATAACTATCAGCTATATTTTCTGAATCGAGTGTCAAAATCTCAAGTTCGACTAAGGCTTTTACAATATTTCGGCTTACGATTTTGTTGGGTTCGGCTTGTGCAGCAAAACCCGCTTTTGAATTTCGTTGTCCTACATTTTTGGGATAACCTATGTCCGGTATGGTGTGTTTCTGATCTGAACAACCCGAGGTTTTCAGAAAGACGCTGCGTATGTTTTGATTTCAGCCAGTAGCTTGGCGTTAAATTGTCCATTGGGCCATCACCAGGATAGCAACCCCGCGCAATAATGGGTTCGGCGTTCATATCATCACTTTTTAGCTTGGATGCGACGCCCTCATCATCTCAACAGACTTTCGTCATAGGGATAAGTGTCAAGCTGTTCGAGCCCGTCTTTGGTGACCAGAAACTGATGCTCGATCTTGACGCCGCTACCACCCCGATCTGAACCCACATATCCTTCAACGCAGATCATCATGTTTTCCTCGATGATCCCGTCGTAGCCGATTTGGTCCCAATCCTGTGGATAGGGAACATACGGATATTCGTCGCACATCCCCACACCGTGCATGATGCAGGGGTATCGGTGGGCGTGGAACTCTTCGGGGTGGCGGAAGCTATTGTCCACCAATTCCTTGAATGACACACCTGGGCGCACATTGGCCTTGTTGTGCTCGATCTCATCAAGAGCTCGCTTGTAGAGATCGCGGAAATCATCAGGAGCCTTCCCCTCGCCGCAGAACCAGGTGCGGGAAATGTCGGACATATAACCAAAAGGGCCGACCATGTCGGTGTCAAACCCCAAAAGCTCACCCTTCTGAACGCGGCGTTCTCCTGCCTCTTGCAGCCATGGATTGGTACGCTCACCCGAGGCCAGCATCCGTGCTTCGGACCAAAGGCCGCCATGCGCGATGTTAACCTGGCTTAGGATGCTCCACAGTTCGTTTTCCGAGATACCGGGCTGGAACGCCTCGTGCATCTTGGTAATGCCCAGCTGTGCAACGTCGATGGCGTAACGGCAGAGCGTGATCTCCTCCTCAGATTTGATCGAGCGGGCTTTCTCCAAAAAGCCGGGCGCGTCGACAACCTCGAACCCTGCCTGCATCAAACCTTGCACTGCAGAGGCATCCAAGCGGTCGACTGCCACACGGCAGCGCCCTTTTCCAGCGAGACGACCTTTGACAAAATCCACGAACTTGTGTGTGTTCTCCTCCTGGTCAAAACCAGCAAGGAACGGAGCTAGACCAAACATCGGGATATATTCGGTTACGTGATCCAGATCCTTGATAAACGCGCCACTGAAAACCACCGGCCCGTCAGCAAAGATCATCAGCATCATCAGCGGGATGCGGGCCTGGAACTGCATGTATTCATGGTAGTTCACCGCATAGCACATGGTCAGCGGGTTGGTAATGACAGCTAGTTCTACATCTTTTTCCACCATGGCTTCACGAATGCGACCCATGCGGTAGTCGTTCAGCTTGGTCCAGTTGATGTCGGGTGCAGTCAGAACGGCCTTAGAGAATTCGGCAAACGGTTCATGGCGCATCATCTCGGACCTCCCTCACGCATACTCGACGTCGCGCAGACGCATGTTTTGCGGGTCAAAAACCGCATCGGCCAGCACGGTGGCTTTGTGCATATGGCCGAACACGATCACCTCAAGCTCTGTCCCCGGCAGTGCGGCGTGCGGTTTCACAAAGGCAAAGGCCAGATTGCGCCCTGTGACCGGGCCAAAGCCGCCCGAGGACACCGATCCGACCTTTTCTCCGTCCAGATAGACCGCCTCTCCGCCCAGCACATCTGTGCCTTCCATCAGGATGTCCAAATACGCGATGACCGAAGAGGTTCCCGCCTCGGCCAGTTTGGTCAGGGCCTCTTTGCCGACAAACTCTTTGTCGAACTTAACAAATCGCATCTGGTCGGTGTGAACGGGACTGGCGTCATTGGCCAATTCATGCCCGCTGCGATAGGCTTTTTCCATGCGCATCATCTCGAGCGCTTTTGATCCGAACGGCAACATTCCGTGGGGCTGTCCTTTGTCCCAAAGCACATCCCAAAGCGTGCCGAGCTGAGCCATGGGCGCGTGCAGTTCCCAAGCCAATTCACCCGAGAAGGACAGGCGCAACGCGATCAGCTTGACCCCTGCGACCGACATCTCGCGTGCTTTCAGCCAGCCGAATTCCGCATTGTTCAGCGAAGCGTTGCTGAGCGGTGCAAGCACCTCGCGTGCTTTAGGTCCGGCCACAGTCAGGATGCCCCAATCGTCAGACTTGTTGCGTAAGGTCACATCCTCCGAACCGCGCTGATGGATGGTGATCCAGTCCCAGACGCGGCGCTCAGACGGACCACCGGTGACAAACCAGAACCGATCCTCGGCTAGCCGCGCAATCGTCGCTTCGCCCTCGATCGTGCCTTGTTCATTGAGAAGCAGTGTCAGGCATGTGCCGCCGACACTTTTGGGCATCCGATTGGCGCAGAGACGGTTTAGATAGGCTTCGGCTTCGGGGCCTGTGATTTCGAACTTGGAAAAGGCCGAGAAGTCGCCAATACCAACACCCTCATGCACCGCGCGGGCCTCTTTCACGGCGGCTTCCCACGAAGGGCCGCGCCTCCAGGATTGCGGTTCCTTGCACTCCCATTCAGGCTTGCCGTAAACCCGTGGACGTTCCCAGCCGCCAACCTCTTCAAACACAGCGTGCAGCGCCTTGGTGCGGGTATGCACGCCGGAAACGCGGATCTCGCGACAACTTTCTCGCTGCAACTGCGGATACGGCATTGCCTGCCGCAAGGTGTAATCCTCGGTCGCGCGCGCCCGGGCATAATGGGCGTTGGCCCAAACTCCGAAGCGGCGCGGGTCGAAAGCGCGGGTGGATATGTCAGCTGATCCATCCACCATCCACTGTGCCAAGGCGCGCCCGGCACCCGGACCCCAGGCAATGCCCACGGTCGCACCGCAGGCCAGCCAGTAGTTCCGCAAACCCGGTGCCGGTCCCAGCATCATCGCGCCGTCGGGTGTATAGGTGATACCGCCGTTCACTACGCGCTTGATACCCCGGTTCATCAGCGCGGGCATCCGTTCGAAACAGTTTTCCAGCCACGGGGTGATGTTGTCCCAGTTGGGTTCAAATAGCTCGTTTGCACTGTCCCACGGACAACCATCCAGCCAGACCGATTGCGGGTCTTGCTTATCATACAGCCCGACAAGAGCGGACCCTTGTTCGCGCCGGACATAGCCGCAGAAATAATCGTCGCGGGTGACAGGTATCTCGTGGTCCATTGCCGCAAATTCCGGCACGGCATCGGTCACTGCGTAGTGATGCAACATAGTTGTAATTGGTAGGTCCAGCCCGACCATCGCACCGACCTGCCGCGCGTGATAACCGGCGGCGTTGACGACATGCTCGGCGATGATTGTGCCTTGTTCAGTATCGACTTGCCATTCCCCCGAAGGCAATTGACGCAAGCTGGTCGCGCGGCAATTGCGTCGCACCTTCGCACCAAGTTGTCGAGCGCCTTTCGCCATGGCCTGACAGGTGCCAGAGGGATCTACGTGGCCGTCATCAGGGGTGTAGAGTGCTCCCAAAACGCCCGCTGCCTCGACATCGTAAAGCGGGTTCAGCCGTGCGACTTCCGCCCGATCGATGATATGCGCCTCTTGACCTCGTGCGAGAACAGCATCGCGAATATGGTTGATCCAATCCATGTGATCGGGGCTGGTTGCCACCCGGAGCGAACCGCAATTGTGCCAACTTACGCCGACGTCAGTTTCCCTTTCAATTTGCTTATATAGATCCACAGCGTAGTCATGAATCGAACCAAGCGCGTGTCCGCCGACCATGCGACTGACAAGACCCGCCGCGTGCCAAGTGGCCCCGCTGGTCAATTCGGCCTTCTCGATCAGGATACAATCGGTCCAGCCAAATTGGGCAATGTGATACAGAACGCTGGCACCCATATTGCCCCCGCCGATCACAACTACCCGCGCGTGTTCTGTCATATCCTACCTTTTCAAGGTAACCGGTGTGTTGGCCCAGACGATTTGCGCCTCGACAGTGCCAGGATTGCGATATCGGTGTGGGATGTCAGCGGAAAAGCTAAAGCTGTCGCCGGTTTGCAAGCGAAAAACCCTGTTATCCAGCGTCAGTTCGATCTCGCCCTGCAGCACCATCCCGGCCTCTTCCCCTTCATGGGTGTAGAGGTCGTCACCGGTGCTGCCTCCGGGTTCATAGGTGGAAATGCCCATCGCTAATTGCCGGTCCAGGCTGGCAGAAAGCAAGTGATCTTCGAACCCCATGTAATCTGTGCCCGACAGCCCCGAATAGGTCAGCTTGCGACGTCGATCAGCGCGTACGATGAAGGGTCGCTCTTCGGCAGGGACGGGACCGTCCGTCTCAAAGAACCAGCCCACCGGAACCCCCAATGCTTCTGCCACCTCTTGCAGGGCCGTTACCGAGGGACGCGCCAACCCACGTTCGATCTTGGACAGAAACGATACCGACCGCCCCGACGCTGCTGACAAATCGTTCAATGTCATACTCTGGGCTTTGCGCAGGGCACGCAGGTCTTCACCCAGCTTACTGAGCGAGTCCTGTGTACCTGTTTTGTGATTTTCCTTGACGTACATGAAAAATTACCGTGCATAATTTTCCTCATGGCGCAAGAATTCTCTAAATGGAGGCCCCATGAACGGTCAGTCCACCGACACGCCGGTCCTCAAAAAGGTTAAGGCATTGCTGGGCGAGGAAGGGTTCGCTCGGACATTTGCCCCAATTGAGGAGGCCAGCGGTCTGCCGAATGCGGCCTATTGGTCCGAGGAATGGTTGGCACTGGAACAGGAGCATTGCTTTCGCCGGTCATGGGTTTTTGCTGGAGCGACCGCAGAATTGCCCGAGCGCGGAGACATGAAACCGATCGAAATTGGTGGAGCGCAGCTGATAATCTTACGTGACCAGCACGAAGAAATTCGCGCATTACACAATGTGTGTCGCCATCGCGGTGCAAGACTTGTCACCGAACCTTGCAAGAGATCAACCTTGACATGCCCCTATCACGCTTGGGTCTATGGCCTGAACGGCAAGCTGCGGGCACGGCCACATTTTAGCGGACCGGATGTCACTGACCGCTTCGAGGACGGGGGTGGCGACAAACTCGATTTGGTGGCGGTGCGATGTGAGGTCTGGAATGGCTGTATCTTTGTCAACATTTCGGGGGACGCAGAACCGCTGCTGGACTGGCTGAAACCCATGCTTGAGCGCACGCGGGGCTATGACTTCAAATCGATCCGCTGGGCCGGGAAGATCGATTTCGAGGTCGAGGCCAATTGGAAGCTGGTCTACGAGAATTACATGGAAGGCTATCATGTCTTTTCCGTGCATCCAAAATTGCTGAAGTTCGCGCCGATGAACGTACGTTGGTCTGGTGAATGGGATCGGCACGTGTTTTACAACGACTATATCTTCCCCGAATTGGGTGAAGGTCGCGGCGATCGTCTGCCACATTACCCGGGCCTGTCTGAACGAGACGCGAAGCGGGGTCTGTGGTTCCTATGCTTCCCGCATTTTGCCGCAGAGGTTTTCCCCGATCAGTTCACAGTGCTGGTCAGCTATCCGGTAGCCCCAAACAAGACCCGTGAAGAGCTGCATGTCTTCCTTATCGGTGATGCCGCCACCTCGGACAGCCATGCAGACGCGCGGGCCGAACTGATTCAGATGTGGGAGGATCTGAACCGTGAGGATCTTGGTATGCTCGAACTACTGCAGCAGGGCCGAATGTCCCCTGTCTACGACGGCGGCCGCCTCAGCCCGCATTGGGAAGGACCAACACATGATTTCGGGCGGCGCGTGGTGGAACGTATATTGTCTTGAAAAATAATAAAATTTTTCTGAATTTCTGTAGTTCCGATCTTTTTGTGGTTTCGGTCCTTGCAGTAGCACCTCTGGCAAATCCCCTGACTGGTGAAACGCGATGCCTCTCAGCTGCGAGCAAATGCTTCGTCGGTGAAATTGCGGGAGCTTAGGTCGGGAAAACAGTGTGATGCATGGGTAATCAAGTCGACCAAGTTTGGAGACAGTGGTTTCAACCATTGATCGCACCTGAGCCTCGTTAGACACATCGCATTCGATACGTCTCGAGCGACGTAGCCGCGTGGTTGCAGAACAAAGGCATGAAGAACTCACGCGGTGCACGTATCATCCAAAGACCCAAGGCAAGACTGAACGCTGGCATCAGACACTCAGGAACCGCATTTTACTGTGAAGCTACTTCTTGCCCGGCGATCTTGAAGCCCAGATCGCGGCCTTCATCGATCACTACAATCATCCGCGCTGCCACGAGAGCCTGAACAACGTAACACCAGCAGACGCCTACTTAGGGCGAGACAATGCCATTCTGAAACCACGAGATAGGATCAAACAGAAAACACTCGAAGCGCGCCGATTGCACCACTGCAAACACGCCGCATAATCAAACCAACATTACGAGCCAATATCTTCATTGTCGGACAGGCCAATAATAAAACTTCCCTGAGATCCTTGCGTCATCGCCCTGTGCGGGCTGCTCTTTACCGACTCATGAGTTCGAACGCGGCTATGTTCGAACCGATACCTTTTAGATCAAACGGACCTGCCGGCATCATTTCGCCGTTCACCTGCCAAGCAGTGGCGTGTGAGATGAGTGTCTGACCATCTTTGGCGATGTCGCAGAGTCTTGCAGCGAGATTAGGTGCCGGGCCGATGGCAGAGTAGTCCAGACGACTTTCGAAGCCAATTTGGCCCATCGTAGCCGCGCCAGTTGCGATCCCAATTCCCAGCCCAAGTATTCGCCCGTCTGCCCCGGCTTTGAACGGGACCATCGCTTCGCGTACTTTACTTTGCATGTCCTGAGCCAAGTCTACAGCTTTTTGCGCTGCGTTCTCCACAGGAACCGGAGCTCCAAACAGAACCAATAGACCATCGCCCAGAAACCGTTCCACTGTTCCTCCATGTGCCTCGACAAGTGGTCCGCAAGTGCCGTGAAACGTGTTGAGAACTTCAATTACCTGATCCGGAGTTGCGGCTGTTGCAAATGCCGTAAATCCTCGCAAATCGGCGAACAGAACCGTGATCTCTGCTCTGTGTGTTCGAAGCACGTCTTCTTCATCCGAGGCGCCAATAATCATCGTAGCCACTTGAGCGGGCAGGAAGCGCTTCAGGCGGTTGGTGCGCTCGATCTCTTCAACTTGTTCTGCCACCCGCGTTTCCAGCGCAGCGTTCCATTCGGCCAGTTTCGATTTTTGTGCCTCGACTTGCTCGTAGAGGTTTCCTAGCTTTTCACTTGTTTGATTTACATGATGGGCCAGCTCGCCAAGCTCATCCCGATTGGGCACGCTAACCCTTTCATCGAATCCACCTTTGGACAGCTTCCCAAGGGCCACGCGAATGCGTTGAATTGGCCAAAGAAGGGAGGAAGAGATCGAATACCCAAGTAAAAGCGCAACTCCAACTGCAATTAGCGCCGCCGCTACGATGTTTTGACGTGAGGTTAGATAGGCCTGTGTCGTCGTACGTGCCCGGTCCCGCATCTCGTTCTCGATACGTTGCGCGGCGGTATAAACATCGCGCTGCATCGCCTGAAGACGCTCAAAACCGTTTTCGATGCCGTACTCGGCGGCGGCCTGAACATCACCGTCGCGGTCCAAACGCCTCATTTCCAGTGTGACTGGTATGATTGGCGCCAGGTCCGAGCGCAGCTGCGCAATGAAACTTTCGTCAGGCATGCCTGGCTGTCCAAAACGCCGGGCACCGACCCCCAGATCGCGTTCCAGCGCCGATGCGATGTTGTAGGCGCTGGCAGCAGCGGTAATGAAAAGACCGCCGTCACCAACCACGTTTATGGACTTTGGCGGCAAAAAGGTTGCCAGTAGGTAAGCCTGCAAGTTGGAAATGGTTGCGTAGGTGTCGGTCAAAAACGCAATACGCTCCTGATCGCGGACCATCGCTTCTGTCCTTACATTAGCGTGATGCAGAGAATAGAGGCCAAAAAGCGTCAATCCGACAAGCAGGCAGGTAATGCCTAAAAACGCGACAAGCAGTTTGACCCGAACCGAAAGGGCGATCCCGGCGACGCTTCGCGCAACGAAGTTTGGCCCGTTCGGGCCGGTGTTGCGGTCTTTTTCCATATTCTCTGACCCGCAGAAAAATGCGTTGGTTCAGTTTGCCTTTTGTTATTGTGCAGTAATTAGTCGAAAACGCCAATGTCCGGTTTGGGGATGCTGGCAGCCACGGAAGGTAGTTGCAAGGTGCGGGAGTTCTGAGCCAGATGTCAATCATCTGCGCCGGTAACAGGTACTGCTCGCGGTCGGATAAGTTGGTCAAAACCGTTTCATGCTGTAAGCTGTCGTATGGCTTGGGGGAGCGACGCATGGCGGATCTCCACATTGATGCAAACAATTCAGTTTTCTATCTCCACTCGGCACCAACGCGATCCGAAGCGCCAACCTTTGTGTTCATTAATGCGCTTACAGGATCGACCGATCACTGGGAGGCTAAAGTTGCACCTGACCTTCGGAAGCGCGGCTTTGGGACGCTCAGCTATAATTTTCGGGGGCAGGGCAAATCGCGCTTCAGCCCGGAACTAGAGCTAACTAATGAATTGATTATTGGTGACTTGGTTCACCTTCTCAGAGAGGTTGCGCCAGCAACATCAATTCTGACCGGTCTGTCCATAGGTGGGCTGTACGCGTCTCAGGCCTATGCCGCGGGCGCGCCGGCCAGCGGGATTATTTTGCTGAATACTTTGCGCGAGATTAACCCACGTATTGCATGGATTAACGATGCGCTTCCGCACTATGTCGAGAAAGGGGGAGCTTCTTTATTCATGGGGCTGATGATGCCACTTCTGACCAACCCCGACTTTGCCTCTAATGTTAGACCAAATTTCCTCAGGGGCCCATATGAACCACTCGACCAAATGCATGGGCACGCCAATTTGATGCGGAATTCCGTCGACACAGATTGGGATTTTCCGTGGTCGTCTCTTGATCTTCCGGTTCTCTCGATAACTGGCATGCACGACCGTGTCTTCCGGGACGTCGAAGTCATAGATCGATTGTTTTCTGAATTGCCCGAGGCTCGCAGGGAGGATTGGGAAAACGCTGGCCACCTACAGCCACTTGAACGACCGGAACGCCTTGTTGAAAGCCTGGCAAACTTTGGAGAGGAGATCGAACAGCAATGAACATCCCCGCCAAATGGGCCTATCTAGCAGTATTTGTGGGCGTATGCGGTCACGCAAGTTCAGAGTTCTTTGCCAAATTGACCGGAGTTGCTGGCCCGGAGGTTTCTGTATGGCGTTATTTGATCGGCGCTGTCGGGCTAGTCAGTTGGTCAATGATGCGCAGCGATACGCGCGACCTTTTGACCCCATTGCGTGAGGATTGGCGGATTTTGGTGCCACTGTCGCTGCTTGGAGTTTCTCTCGCCTATCTTTTCTTTCACTGGTCGCTGGACTTCGCCAGCGTGATACAGGTGGCAACACTAGTGACAACGATCCCGATTTTCGTCGGGCTGTTAAATCTGTTGGTCAATCGTACCCCGATCTCTGCAGTTAAAATAATCACCGGCATTCTTGCCGTGGCTGGTGTGGCCGCGCTTCTCACGGATGGATACCTGGATGTGCTGACCGCGGGAGGTAAATCTCTTTGGGGTGTTCTAATGGCAATTCTCTGTGCAGCCCTCGTAGCGGGTTACTCCGTAATGGCCAAACCGCTCATGGTGCGCCACGGCGGAATGCGGATCACCACGCTGGCAATTGCAATCGGCGCAATTGGATTGTGGATCGGCGTTGGCATCTTTTGGGGTAATTGGGTTAATCCATTGAGGCTTGCCGAAATGCCCGCGGTTGCATTCTGGTCGCTGATTGTACTGGGGCTTTGGAACACAACGATCACGCAACTTCTATGGTTCGGGGGGCTGGCGGCGGCCACAGACATGACGCGCGCCTCTTACATATTTTTTCTTAAGCCGGTGATTGCAGCTGTTTTGGCGATAGTTTTTTTGGGCAACAGCCCAACGTGGCTTCAGCTTGCGGCAATTTTTGTTGTGTCGGGATCGGTTGTTGTCGAAGTTTTTTGGCCGAAATCACGAGAAGCCGTAGCACATAGGTGAGGTCAGAGAAGCTGATTTTTGAGGTCCCAAGTTACTCCAAAAGCGGACGCTTGATTTAAAGAATTATCGGCAGACGTTCACTCAAAGGGATCATCTGCTGACTGATCGTTAGCAACAAGTCCATAAGGTCGGGGTTTGGTTAATTGGAAACTTGGGCGAGAAAGCAACGGTTCAAAACGATCAAAGCGCGCATCAGCCAATTCTAGTCCGGCGATCTGGCGATCACGTGCCCAGTATAGAAAAACGGCGGCGACCATACTGGCAATCTCTTCGATTTCAGTTTTTTCGGATAGCCAAAGTATCGTGCGGATGAATCTCTCCAAGTTTCGCGCACCCGGTTCAAATCCCAATCCGTTTTCGGCAGATTGGCCAAGTCCGGACCATTGCTGATATGCCGCTTGAGCCAATACGTCGCCAGCAGAAAGAGCAATGACCAGATTCTCACGTGTCTGATCGTTATAAGGAAACGGAACGTCTTCGGCGGCAAGACAAGACAGATGCTCTATTATGTTGAGCGTTGGAAACAATGGAGGCAGGCCTTCTCGGATCAAGAGCGGCACTTGCCCCATTGGGGTCAATGCATCTGTTTCAGGCGGCAAGGGAAAAGGCACTTCAGCGCATTTAACCACAAGCCGCCACTCATGAACCAAAATTCTGACCACTCGTGCAAATGGCGAGCCATCAACGTAAATCAGTTCCATCGTAACCAAACCTCTTATTGTTTTTGAACCGCAAGCCAAGGGCCGACGCAACCAACTGGCCGTAATTGTGAACCAATCAGCGGCCAAGTCATGCAGTGAAGCAAGCTCACACTGCTATGCCGCCTTCCTTGGTTCAACTTCGTGCCATTTGCCCAATCTAAGTGGGATCCGCGCTTGCAGATCCAGCAGAGAAGCTGGTTCGAGCGCCAGCGCACATTCATCGTCAGGCCGTGCAAATGAAGCGGTATGTTAACAAACGACGTTCGTCCAGAGCCAGAAGTTGGTTCTGAACCATATCATTGGCGATGTTCCCAAATAGAATTTGCGTCGTAACCGGCATGGTGCGATCAGACTTGGGCTTCGAAATTCGCGCTTTGAGCCAGTCGTAACTTTCAGCCGTCGAATCTTCTTCGTCCAATATCTTAAAACCAGCATCATGCAGAAAACTGGCCATTTCCTTCGGGGTCGCGAGATGGCTGATTGAGGCGTCCATAGCCCACGGCATCGGATATACGACGTCACCACCTTCGCCCTGTAGTATGTCATAAACTCCAAATCGTGCTCCGCGCTTCAGGACACGATGCGCCTCTTTGTACACCGAAAGTTTGTCCGGGATGTTCATTGCGACATGAACCGTTGCCGCGCCATCAAACCTGCTGTCCGAAAATGGGAGCTTTGTCGCATCCCCCTGAATAAACGTGGTTTGTTCACCAAGATCGACCCACTCTGAAATGGTTGTAGCTGCGTCGCAAAACTCTTGCGTCAGATCTATGCCTGTAACTTTGGCCCTTGCTTCTTCCGCAATTGTTCTGGCGACCCCACCCAGTCCACTACCAATATCAAGCACGTTTGAACCTGGCGATAACTCTAGTTTCTCCAACAACTGTAAAGTCGCTTGTCTGCCTCGAAAATGAAACTCATCGATAGGTTCAAAATCAGCGGCGCGCAGTTTCGTCGGGTCAATGCCCGTATTACTCAGGTCATCAGCTATCTGGTCAATCAGTCTGCGGCTGCGGCCATAGTGATCAGAAACCTGTTCCTTCATTCTCGGATCCTTTCAACAAAACTGCTGGGTGCCACCGAATGCAAATCAGATCACAATACCCACAGGGACGGTGGCCCCCTCCAGTGCTCAAGGCAGCGCTTCGAACCAGTCCAGAACCGCGTTCCGCCAGCCATCGGGCACGCCGTGACCGTCTTTGGTAACTTTCAGCCGGATCGAGCCGGCGGCGCAATTTGTCCAATCCTTCTGCATCGAATTATCGTCCTCAATGCTGTTCTCCGCACTACCCAAGCAAGCGTTCTCGCGGCGCCAGACGTCCACGCCCTTCATGACATTACCCTGGTTGAATTCGACACCCTCCCATGTCAGTTGTCGTCCTTCGAACGGCACCATTCGGTCTTTGAATCCGTGAACGTGAAACAGGTGAACGGGCGCATTGCACTCTGTGGTCATGGGTTCCCAAAACGCCCCAGCCGCAGCAGCAAAGCCTTTCGCCAACTCTGGCGCTTGGCATGCAACGTCCCAGACCATCGAGCCACCGCGAGAGAAGCCTGCGATCAGTATTCGCGACGGGTCAATATCGAACCGCTCCACTGCGTCGGTGCGCACAGCGCCGAGAAAGGCAACATCGTCGCGTGCCAGATCATATCCGTCAGCCACCCCCCAATCGAGGTCTTTGTTATTTATACTGGGTTGTCCGCTGGGCATAATCACTGCGTAGCCGCGCCGGATGAAAGGGTCGACATAGGCGGAATTCTGGATCATCGCCTTGCCAGACCGCCCAAAACCGTGCAACCAAATGACGGCAGGCGCCTTTTCCGGAATCTTTGGCAAGGCCGCGTAGTATTCACCGTTGTCTAGTTTGCAAGACTCGTCGGGTGCGCCACACTCTTCATCTGAGGCAAGAGCAAGGTTCGCCATTGCAGCGACACACGCAATGGCGATGCCAAGCGTCAAAATGCTATTACGCGTTTGGGGTCGCATGAAAACTGTACCTCTGTCGTTAGGTGCAGAAAAACATAGCACAGGGTTACTCATCTCAGAAGAAACCGGCCCAACTTTCTGTGAACGCTCGATGCAGTGTTTCAGGCGCACGCGAAGTTCGCAGTATTTCGCCGCCGTTCACTTTTCCGTCTACAGTCACTTCAACCCGGAGCGATCTCTTGCCAGTTGAGACACCTTCAAGTTGATAAGGTCCGCCGCTCTTGTCGACTCGCGCGAACTTGGCGCGGTACTAGCGACAACTTCACTGGCCTACCAGAGACTAGTTCTAATTCGTCTGATAGTACCCAATTTAGTTCTGTTCGCTTCTCGCTTCAGCTATCCCTACCGCATCGGGATTGGCTTTCACCCCTTCCAACATCTTTAATACTTCGGCTTTCCAACCAGCTTTGATCTTCAAAGCCAATTGCGACGGTGGTCGGTGATCAGGCTCAAGAAGAGCGTATTCATATCTGAGCGGTTGTTTGAAAGGTAAAAAAGCAACCTTTCCGTTGGACAGGTTTAGCGCTTGTTCCGTCGCGACGGTCAATGGATCCACGATTGAATAACACTGACCCGAGCTTACAAACGGTATCAACGGCAAAAAGTACTGACAGGTCACTGTTGGGTTGTAGTTGGCTGATACTTCCTGAAACTTTTGCCGAATTTTTTTTTGGAACGGATGCGTTGCATGCAATCCTCCCATAGGAGCGCCATCAAGATCGGAAATGGAAACGATCTTATGGGAGGCAAGCGGGCTTTCACGATCTACGGCACAAAAACAATCTGCTCGGATCAACTCGGCCGAATACTGAGGTTTTTTTCCTGCCGAGTGTTCAAAATCAGCGAAGCCGAAATCTATGTTCTGCGTCCCCGCAAGCTCCATAATCTGAGGCGAACTACGCGTTGACAGTGTGATGCGAATCTCGGGGTTCTCACCGACCGATTGACTGATGAAACGTGGGAATAGAAAGGCGGACGGGCCCGGCATTGTCGCGATATTGAGGCTGCCGGAATGTCCCTTGATCAGCCCCTCCATTGTGCTGGAAATCGTTGCAAGGCGGTCCAGAATGCCTGTGGTTTCGGCCAATAGGTAATGCGCTTCGGGAACAGGCACTAACCGCCGCCCTTTACGTTCAAACAGTGTCAGCCCCAGATCCCTTTCAAGGTTCTTCAAGGCTAGGCTGATCGCTGGTTGGGTGCGGTTCAGTTTCTTGGCGGTTTGAGAGATAGAGCCGGTCTCCATCACCTCGCGAAAAACGGTGAGCTGCGTAAGATTCATGTAAAATGTATAAGCTAAACTTTAGTTTTGTGAAATATAACAAATTTGTATTAATGAAAATTGCCATTACGCTTGCAGGATCGAAATTCGGCCCAACCGAATCCGACGATCCAACAAGGGAGATGATGATGAAATTTGTGAAATGCTTGACCGGACTGGCCCTGGCAGGCGCGCTTGCCGCCCCTGCGCTGGCACAGGACCCAACCTTTTTCCGCATCGGGACTGGTGGTGCAGGCGGAACCTACTTCCCCATCGGCGGCACCATCGCAAACGGAATCTCCGCCCCTCCGGGATCGCGCCCGTGCGAAGAAGGCGGCCAGTGTGGTGTTCCGGGCCTGATTGCTATCGCGCAATCCACCACCGCGTCCGTCTTCAACAACGCCGCTGTTCAGAACGGAGAATTGGAGGCCGGGCTGGCTGCGGCCGACGTTACCCGCTCGATGTATTTGGGCGAGGGTAAGTTCGAGGGCAAACCCCACCCCAATCTGCGCATCGTGGCCAACCTGTTCCCCGAAGACCTGCATCTGGTTCTGCCCGCAGGTCAAACGATCAACGACCTGAGCGATCTGGAAGGCAAGCGCGTAGGCATTGCGCAAGCCGGTTCCGGTACACAGGTTGCCGTGCTGCAGATGCTGGATGCCTGGGGCGTCAACCGCGACAATATGGATGAGGCCGAACTGAACAACAGCCAAAGCGCCGAGCGTTTGGCTGACGGACAATTGGATGCCTATTTCTACGCTGCAGGCTGGCCGGTTGCCGCGATGGTGCAGCTGTCGTCAACCAAGGGTATGAACCTGCATTCCTTCACAGACGAAGACATGGCGAAGATCAACGAGATCATCCCGGCCTATATTCCCTCGACCATCCCAGGGGGCGTCTATGAAGGCATTGACGGTGAGACTAAAACCCCTGCGGTCAGCGCAATGTTGGTTGTTTCTTCGGAACTGTCCGACGAACTGGTATATGGCCTGACCAAGGCCCTATGGAACGACAACACCCGCAAGCTGCTGGACAATGGCCACGCCAAGGGCAAGCAGATCACACCCGACACGGCGCTGGATGGTGTCGAGGCGCTGGGTGTACCGCTGCATCCGGGGGCCGAGAAGTTCTATAAAGAAGCCGGTCTGCTTCAGTAACCGTACCTTACTGACACTTGTCGTCGGTGCCCCTGCGCGGGGCACCGTACTCTGGAATTATGCGAAATCGGGGGGCCATCATGTCCGAGACCCAGAAACTTGATGACCACGAACTGACGGCCGAAGAGCTGGCGGCCATCGAAGAACAGTTCGACGAAGGTGCCGCTGTCCGACAGGTCACACCCGCCGCGGGCAAGGTGCTGCGCGTTGTTGCCCTGATCCTTGCGTTCTACGAATTCTTTACAGCCGGTTTTGGCCTTCCCGCCGACCATTGGCATATGGGCATCTATCTGGCGCTGCTGTTCATTCTGGTCTACGCGACAATTCCGATTATTGGCTCCAAAAGCCTCTATGCGCTCAAGGTCAGCCGGTTCCGGATCGGCAACATCCCTCTGTACGATTTGGTCTTTATGGCGCTGGGGATCATCGCAGCGCTGTATGTTGGGGTCGCCTGGCGCGGCATTCCGTTTCTGGGGATCGAGGAACAGACGTTCCGAATGGGCAACCCGAACACCTATGACGTGGTTTTGGGCGTAATCATCATCCTGCTGGTTCTGGACATCGCGCGCCGCACGCTGGGCTGGGTGCTGCCGCTCATCATCTGTGTTTTTATCTCATACGCCCTGTTGGGTCCGTATTTCCCCGGCCTGCTGCAACATCCCGGCGTGAACTTCAAAACGTTCGTATCGTCGATGTATTTCCCGCAGGAAGGCATCTATGGCGTCACCCTCTGGGTCGTCTCGACCATCGTGTTCCATTTCGTCCTCTTCGGCGTCATTGCGCAGCGCACGGGGCTGGGACAGTTGTTCATCGACAACGCAACTATTTTGGCGGGCCGTTATACTGGCGGTCCGGCAAAAGTGTCGGTGGTATCCTCGGCGTTTTTCGGCACGATCTCGGGTTCTTCGGTGGCAAACACCGTTTCGACCGGAGCGCTGACAATTCCCAACATGAAGCGCCTTGGATACCCCGGCCATTTTGCGGGCGGCGTCGAGGCCGCGTCTTCTGCCGGGGGCCAGATCACCCCACCGATCATGGGAGCCGCCGCCTTTATCATGGCTGAGTTTCTTGAGGTTCCCTATACCACCATCGTCATCGCCGCGATATTCCCAGCGATCCTTCACTACGTCGGAGTCTTCGCGGTGGTGCACCTGATGGCGCGCAAGCTGAACCTGCAGGGTCTGGCGAAAGAGCAACTGCCGCAGCTCAAAGCCGTCTGGGCCGAAGGTTGGGCCAACATCGTACCTCTGATCGGTCTGCTGGTCGTGCTGTTCACAGGTTACACGCCGTTCATGTCCGCCTTCTGCGGTATCTCGCTCGCCGTTATCGCAGGCATGTCGCGCATCAAGCAGCCACAAACGCTGATCTATGCCGCGGCGTTCCTGGCCTTTGTGCTGTGGAAATTCTCGGATGGCGGATTCGATCTGACCATGACGCTGATCTTGTGCGGATTGTCGGTGATCGCCACGCTGAACCCGCAGAAACGCATCGAAGTGCCCGAGATGCTGCAAGCGGTTGAATTGGGTGTGAAATACTCGCTGGCGGTAGGTGCCGCTGCGGCTGCGGTCGGTATCGTCGTGGGTGTGATCAACACAACCGGTATCGGTTTCCGCATCGGGTTCATGGTTACACAGGGCGCGGGCAACTTGGCGGCAGATCTTTATAACATGATCTCGTTCGGCAGCTTCCAACTGTTCGCCATGGAAGACCTGCAACTGTTCATCTCGTTGGTCTTCATTGCCATCGTTTGCATCCTGATGGGGGCAGGCATCCCCACGACGGCCCTGTACATCATGCTGGTCTCGGTCGCGCAGCCTGCGCTGGCGCAGTTGGGCGTTCCACCCATCGCGAGCCACCTGTTCGTGCTGTACTATGGTGTGGTTTCCGAGATCACACCTCCGGTCTGCACCTCGGCTTATGCAGCAGCGGCCATTGCGAATTCTAATCCGTTCCGAACTGGTTTGTCCGCCTTCACCCTTGGGTTGGGCAAGGTGATTGCACCGATGGCTTTTGTCTACGCACCGGTCTTGCTGTTCGTGTCCTCAACCGGGTTCAATTTGTGGGAATTCACATATACCGCGACCAGCTGCATAGCCGGTGTTATTGCCCTGTCCGCTGCAGTCGTGGGTTACTGGCTGAAGCCACTGAACCTCGCGTCGCGTGTTCTGATGGCAATTGCGGGTGTGATCTTCGTCGCGCCCAGCCTGACAGCGGACCTAATCGCGCTGGCCGTGGCCTCGCCGGTCATCGTCACCCAGTTGATCGCGCGCAACCGCAGCCAATCCCCGGCCTGATACGATGACAGAACAAGTGACCATCATCGGCGCTGGGATCGTCGGCATCTGTTGCGCCCTGTCGCTTCAGGAACGCGGCATACCGGTCCGCCTTGTTGACCGGGGCGATCCGGGGCAAGAAACTTCGTTCGGCAACGCAGGTGTTGTGTCACCCTGGTCGATCATTCCGCAGGCAGTCCCAGGCATTTGGAAAAAACTTCCTCAAATGCTGTTGGACCCCAAAAGTGCACTGTCGGTTCGGGCGTCATTCTGGCCGAAGATGATCCCGTGGGGGCTGCGCTTTCTGGGAAAGTCCGGCGAAAAGTCCGTGCGCGAAGTTTCGGATGCGATGGAGATTTTGTGTCGCCCGTCCATTGATCTGTATCGCCGACATCTCCAAGGCACTGGGTACGAAGAGCTAATCGCCGACAGCTATTATATCCACGCATTCCGTAACGCAGACCAGGCCGACCTGGATGAGCTTGGCTATCAAATTCGCCGGGAAAAAGGAGGAGAGTTGGAGCGTGTCGATGGTGCTGAACTGCGGCGCTTGGAACCTGCACTCTCAGAGGAGTTCAAGGCGGCGATTGTGATCAAGGGCCAGGCGCGCGCAACTTCGCCGGGACGTTTGGGTGCTGTTCTGGCCGACAAGGCGCGTGCGCAAGGGGCCGAATTTGTGCGAGCCGAAGTCAGCAATCTGGTCCGCGCTGAGGATGGCGCCTGGCAAATTTCCACGTCGCAAATCACGTTGAATGCGCACCAAGTCGTCCTTGCTGCCGGAGTGTGGTCTGCCGAGCTGTTGAAACTATTGGGACTCCCCGTGCCCCTTGTCGCCGAGCGGGGTTATCATGTTGAGTTTCCAAACCCGACCGCTGTACTGAACAATTCGGTCATGGATGTGGATGCAAAGGTCGTTGCAAGTTCGATGCAGGGCGGCCTGCGGGTCGCGGGTACGGCTGAATTTGGCAGCGTCGATGCCCCAGCAGACCCTCGAAAGGAACAGATACTGACCGATCAGGCCAAGTCTTTGGTGCCGGACCTGAACACAGGCGAAGCACAGTTCTGGATGGGCCGACGTCCTTCGTTTCCCGACAGCTTGCCTGCGATTGGACCGCTCAATGGCCACGGCGGGCTCTACACCGCGTTCGGGCATTCTCACTACGGCCTGATGATGGCGCCTAAAACAGGGGAACTTGTGGCGGATCTCGTGTCTGGTCGCAGCCCGAACATAAACCTGGACCCATTCTCGCTGACCCGCTTCTAAATCTCCAATTCGAAAGGACCTGAGCACCATGCCAATTTACGAAGGCGGCCAAAACATCTGCGGGGCTTCGATCGGGGTTTTGTGCCTTGAGAGCTATTTTCCGAAACCACCCGGGCATATCAAGAACCCGTCCAGCCTTCCGTTTCCGGTGCTGTATGAAATGATCGACGGCATCACTGTGCCTACCCTGCTGAACAACCCAACGCCCGAGCTGCTGGCACCGTTTATTGAAGGAGCAAAAAGGCTTGAGGCAGAGGGCGTGCGCGCCATCACGGGAAGCTGCGGTTTTCTGGCCTTGTTTCAAAAGGAACTCGCCGCAGCCGTCTCTGTACCTGTCTTCGCATCCAGCCTGATCCAGGTGCCTCTGGCATTCCACATGACCGGGGCGAATGCTCCGGTTGGCGTGCTGACCGCCGATGCATCAGCGCTGACGCCAAACCATTTCGAAGGTGTCGGGGCGGCTGATATTCCCGTTGCGGTGCAAGGGTTAGAGGATACCAGCGAATTCGCTGAAGTGATCTTGCGGAACTCGCGGACCCGCATGGACACAGATTTGATCGAGGCCGAAGTGCTTGAGGCGGCGAGGCGGTTAAGAAACAAAGCGCCGGAAATTCGGTCGCTGGTACTGGAGTGTACAGATTTGCCGCCCTATGCCGCGCGCCTTCAGGAAGATCTGCAGCTGCCAGTCTTCGATTTGACGACACTGGCGCAGATGGCGCATACCGTTGCGACGCGCAAAAACTATGCTGGCATCATGCCTTGGGCGTAAAGGGACAGCGGTATCGCGCGGGACATGGGGGATATAAGTGTCCGTTGATTTTGCCATCTTATTGGGCGCCCTTGGCCTTGGCGCAATGCTGCAAGTCGGCGTTGGCATAGGGTTCAGCATCATCGCAGGGCCACCGATGATGATCTTGCTTGGTACATCGACAGCAGTTCCGGTACTGCTGCTGTTGAATACTATCGTTTCAGTGGTGGCGACTGATCGGCACGTGCTGAATGCTAATATTCGGACTATTCGAACGGCAATTCTCGGATGTCTTGGCGGGGTGGTTGCGGGCCTTGCGGTCTATCCGCTGTTGAGTGAGGCATTTGTCCTTGCGCTGACGGGCAGCCTGTTGCTGATCGGGCTTCTTACGACCTTGCTACCCGTGCGTCGCCCAATTGGAACGGCAGGATTTTCAGTTGTATCAGGATTGGCTGGACTGGCGACTGTTTGGGCGGCGACACCGGGTCCTCTTATGGTATTCGGGTTGATCGCGCAGGGGCGCTCAGCCAAAGAAGTCGCAAAGCTGGTTCAACCCATTGCGCTCGTGGCCTACGGTATCGCATTCCTATTGCACAGCCTGTCAGAGGCGCAGGTGATCGCTTTTGGGTCGCAACTATGGGGCTATGTCGCGCTCACACTGATTGGCAGCGTCCTGGGTCGCGCCGCTGGCCCTCATTTACCACAATCCCTCGTAACAACAGCTATCCGCGTGGTTTCGTTGATCGCCTGCGGTGTTCTCTTTCATCGCGCATTTACAATTACGTAAAATCGAAGGACCGACGATGACGCAAAAAAACATCTTGGACGGATTTCCACGAGCGAAACTCATGGCGGGTCCAACACCTTTGGAACGCTTGGACAGGTTGTCTTCGGAATTGGGCATCGACCTCTGGCTGAAACGCGACGATCTGACCGGGCTTGGGTTCGGTGGAAACAAAACGCGGCAGCTTGAGTTCTATTTCGGTGATGCACTTCAACAAGGCGCCGATACCATTCTGATCACCGGTGCAGTTCAGTCCAACTTTGTTAGGTCCGCGGCAGCCGCTGCCGCCAAATTGGGCATGCAATCTGTTCTGCAATTGGAGGAGCGTGTGCCGGACATGGGTGAAGAGTATTACAGCTCGGGAAATGTGCTGCTGGCAAAGATTTTGGGTGCCGAACACATGAGTTATCCCGAAGGCGAGGACGAAGCCGGTGCAGATGCTGCGTTGCACGCGCGTGCAGATGAACTGAAGGCTCAAGGACGCAAGCCATATGTCATTCATCTGGGGTTGAATCATCCACCATTGGGCGCCTTGGGCTATGTCGTTGCTGGACAAGAATTGTGTCATCAGATGCCGGATTTCGACGCGGTCGTCGTACCTTCGGGTAGTGGAGCCACACATGGAGGTCTGTTAGCCGGACTAGTCTTGGCAGAAAAAGCCTCGACAGTCTTCGGCGTCTGCGTGCGGAGGGATCGTGATCAGCAAAGGGCCCGGATGAATACCGTTTTGCAGAAACTGGCGGATCTGCTGGACATCGACGCAGCACTATTGCTGGACAGGATCAACGTGCTGGATGAAGCGCTGCCTCCAGGTTACGGGAAACTAAGTGGAATGACCCGCGCGGCCTTGGAAAAAATGGCGCGCACTGAAGGTATCTTCCTTGATCCCGTCTATTCCGCAAAAACCTTTGCGGGGTTGTTGCATTTGGTGAGTACGGGAGAAATCCAATCCGGACAGAAAGTTGTCATGTTGCACACAGGCGGGTTGCCAGCGCTCTTTGGGTACCAAAACGAATTGGTAAACGATCTATCATAAATCCAACCTAATATTCACTGAAAGGGATGACTCGAAGCATGACCATCACTCGGATCGAAACAGGCCAGCGCATGAGCCGGATCGTCAAACACAATGGAATCGCCTATCTATGCGGCCAGACCTCGGACGCACCTACAGTAACCGAACAAACACGCGACATCCTGGCTAAAGTTGAAGACTTGTTGACCAAAGCCGGCAGCGACAAGACCCGTATTCTGAAATGCGAAATCTGGCTGGCTGACATGGTAGATTTTGCCGAGATGAATGCTGTTTGGGACGCTTGGGTGCCCGAAGGCCACGCTCCTGCCCGCGCCTGCGGAGAGTCCAAACTGGCCCGCAGTGTTTTGAAAGTAGAAATGATTGTGACGGCAGCCTGTGACTGAATGCCATCGGGGGCAATTGGTAGGATTAGCGAAGCGCTGTTAGAAAGGCCGTGTCTAAAGAACTTGGCTTAAGGCGGGAAGGGCGCATTCTTGGCCTTAGTAAACGAATAAACGATCGCCATTCAAGTTTTTCAAAACTAGTTCCGAAGTCTTCCACCCAGCAGTCATGTTGCACGTTCGGTTCCCCCCGCTCGTTCCGAAATGTTGACGGTCTGCAGCATGAGCGCAGGGTGGAGGTTAGTCATGAAACCATACGCTACTTTTGGAGCCGTTTTGTCCCCGTATTCGCGTCGGAGATCCGGAGAAAACGGGTCCTACAGTTGCGGGCCTATTGAAAAGCGAAATGGCATGTCGACGAAGTGTTCTTGAAGATAAATGGCACGCGGCACTTACTGTGGCGTGCACTCGACCATAGAGGCGAAGTGCTTGAAGCCATTGTCGCCAAACGACGAAGCAACCAGACAGCGTTGGAATTCCTTGAGAAATTGATGAAGCGACACGGCACTGTGGATAAGGTTGTCACGGATCGGTTCACGTCATAAAGGGCCGCGCTCAGAGAACTGGGTGCAACATAAAATCAAAGCACGGGCAAGTGGCTTAACAACCGGATTGAGAACTCACACCTCCTTTTCCGACGAAGAGAACCGAGATGCAGCGTTTCAGGCGTATCGAAGTCTGCAGAAATTAGCCGCGTTCATTTCACCGTCTACAACCACTTCAATTCGGGGCGAACTCTCGTCAATCTATACTCCTTAGATTGATTTGGCCCGCTCGTGCCGAATGGCGCGATCCTTACGCTGCAAAAAGGACTGCTCTCCTGGCCTTGCTCAGATTGGTTCAAATTTGCCTGAAAGCACCAATTCAACTACCGCAAGCCCCAAAAAATGCACCCATCGGTGCCTGAAACTCTAGTCGGAAATTACGCAGAATATTGGGTTATTCACTTATAAATCCAAAAAACAAGAAACCGGAAAACGTATAACATAACAACGCACCCAAGACAGATATGTGCAGATGTGGTAATGCTTTAGCATCGCCTTCAATTTTCGAAATCAAACTGAATAGTCGAAATATAACTATGGTGCGCTTTTTAAGAGTTATTGTTCTAGCTTCCATATGCGCAATGATACTGATCGTTGTTTTCTTTTGGCTGTGGGCTGTACCCAGTGTTGAGAACCGCCCGATAGCGACCGATGCCGAAACCGTCGCGCGAGGGCAATACCTGACCGCAGCGGGCGACTGCACGTCTTGCCATACTACCGAAGGCGGAGCCGCGTTTGCAGGCGGACTAAAGCTTAATACGCCGTTCGGTGGGGTATATTCCGCTAACATCACCCCTTCTCAAGATGGTATCAAAGGAATGACCTCGGCTGAATTCTATCAAGTCCTTGCGTATGGGTCTTATAGAACATTTCGACCGCTCTATCCGGCAATGCCATACCCGTCATACCACCTTGTGACACGCGAAGATTCCGACGCGATGCTTTCTTTTTTAATGACGCAGGCGCCGGTTGAGCAAAGCGTTCCAAAAAACGAATTGCGTTTTCCCTTCAATATTCGACAGCTTGTTCTTTTTTGGAATGTTCTATTTGCGGCGCGTGGGACATACGAACCTGATGCGTCTCGAGATGCGGTTTGGAACCGAGGTGCCTACCTGGTCGAAGGTCTGGGCCATTGTGGGGCCTGCCACACGCCACATAACATGTTTGGCGCTGCAGAGCATGACCGGGCGCTGGCCGGAGCGCCGCTTGTGGACTATGAAGCCCCTGATATTCGACCCGGGGCACTGAAACGGCGCGGGTGGACTGCAGAGTACCTGGTCGAATTCTTCGAAACGGGCAGGGGGCCCAAAGGCACTGCATTCAAAGAAATGTATCTGGTGGTGAAGAATTCGCTGTCGCAATTAACCGATGAAGACCGAATAGCCATTGCCACCTATCTTTTGGATTTGCCATCTGCCCCGATGGCCTATGGCACCGTTGGATTGGCCGCCGCTGATGGTGAAACTGCTGAAACATATCCCGAGGGGCGGACATTGTATTTGAACAATTGTTCGATGTGCCATGGCCCGCGCGGTAAGGGCGTGAAAGATGGAGCACCGCCACTGGCAGGCAACTCCACGCTTGCGCAAATTGGGGGCCGAAACATGCTCTATGCAATCGTCAACGGTTTTCCTGACCCCAAATCCGTGCCCAATTCCAGCCCGATGCCCGCATTCAAGGAACGTATGACACCGACACAGATCGCGGAATTGGCCAATTTTCTCCGATACGCATTCGCTACGGAAACGCCGGATCTGCCCAAATTTACCGATGCCGACATCGAGGCGATATTGAAATAGGTGGCACCGACCCCGAACGGGAAAAGTGGAATTTGATATGAGTGATGATCAAGACAAGCAGGCTAAGCCCAGTGCCGATCTTACGCGGCGCCGTGTGTTGACCAGTGGTGCCGGCGTTGTCACCGGCACTGCGGCCAGTTTGATTGCCGGGCTCGGGGCTGAGGGCGCGGCGGCCGGTCCCCTGCAACGCCCTTGGGCAACTGAATTGGGCAATCCGGTCGGAATAAATCCATACGGTCACCCATCATCATTCGAAAAGAAAGTTATCCGTCGCCCAACGCCAACCGAATATGCGCCAAAGGGTTATGTTCCGCCGATGAACGAAGCCTCTTGGACCGGGACGCCGTTGCAGGACCTGCGTGGGATCATCACACCCAATGGGCTGTTTTATGAACGATCACACGGTGGTTATGCGGACATGGATCCGGCAAAGCACAAAGTGGTCATTCACGGGCTTGTCGACCGCAATCTTGAACTCAGCATGGAGGATCTTCGCCGCTTTCCCACTGTCACCACGTTCAGATTTCTTGAATGTTCCGGCAACAGCGATCTGATTTGGGGCAAAGCCACTTATGGCGGGCAAGAAACCTCACCAAATTTGACTGCGCAAGATATTCACGGTCTTCTCAGCTGCGCGGAATGGACCGGCGTTCGACTGTCTGACCTGTTACTTGAGGCAGGTGCCGATACTGAGAGGGCCAAGTGGCTGATTGTTGAAGGTGCAGATTCCGGGGCATTGGCAAGAAGCTTACCGATGGCCCGGGCGCTGGACGATTGTATCCTCGCCTTTGCGCAAAACGGCGAGATGTTGCGCCCGGAACAGGGGTATCCGGTGCGGCTGCTGGCTCCGGGCTGCGAAGGTAATCTGAACATCAAATGGGTGCAGCGGATAGAGGTAACTGACCAACCCCTTTTTGCGACGTTCGAAACCGGTCAATACACCGATCTGCTGAAGTCCGGAAAGGCGTGGATTTCTTCGCTGGTGATGGAGGCCAAGTCTATCATCACCTTCCCGTCAGGAGGTCAGTCTTTGCCAGAAAAAGGGTTCTACCAGATCCGAGGCATCGCGTGGTCCGGACGCGGGAAGATTTCACATGTGGATGTGTCATTCGATGGTGGGCGAAACTGGTCTCAGGCGCAACTGACCGAGCCGGTGATGTCGAAATGCCTGACGGAATTCACCATACCCTGGAGATGGGACGGGAGTGAAACGCTGTTAATGAGCCGTGCCACTGACGAAACCGGCTATACGCAGCCCTTCGTTCAGCAACTCGTCGAAGCGCGCGGCAAGTTTTCATCCTACCACAATAATGGCATCCAGACGTGGCGGGTCGAAAGCAACGGAGAGGTATACAATGCGCAGGGGTAACCTGATTTTCTGTACCATTCTGATGACAATGGCCTCTGGGCTGGCTTTTGCGCAGACCAACGACTGCAATGATCGCCCCCATTGTCTTGGCCAAACAATCTCTGAGACAGAACTTGAGGTTTGGTCCCTTAACGTTTTCCCTGACGGAACCGGACTTCCCGAAGGAACGGGCAGCGCTGAAGAGGGTGGCAAAATTTATATGGACAAGTGCTCGGGCTGCCACGGCGAAAAAGGCGTGGGGGTGAAGGTACTATTGGATCGTGGCGCGTTTCCCACTCTTGTCGGTTCGACGCCGCCTTTGACCGACACCGAAAACTCGCCTGCGAAAACTGTGGGCAGTTACTGGCCGTACCCCACAACATTTTTTGATTATGTTCGCCGCGCTATGCCGTTCGCAACGGCCCATTCACTAAGCGATAGCGACGTCTATGCTCTTACTGCGTATATTTTGGTGCTGAACGACATCCTACCTGCCGGAGCAACGCTGGATCGCAACAGCATGACGAAAGTGACGATGCCTAATGTCGATGGTTTCATTTGCGATGCCCGTCCAGACGTATTTGCCTCCCGCTGCATGTCAAATTGTGCAATACCCGGTGATGATGGTGTGTTGATAGGGACGGACGAAAATTACGGCACGCCGGTTCCGATCACAGACTGCATGGTTCGATAGCGGTCTTTACGAATTTATTTAGTGTTTTGAAGGCCGCTTAAATTTCGCAGATTAGTTTCGTAGAACAAATTCTAAGTAACAACTTTTAGATATATACACTCAAACGAAATTGGATTCAGGACGTCGATCAAAAATCGCCAAACACAAATATTATTTTGCAAAATTGATATCTTAGGCCGCGTTTTAGGCGCGTTTCGAACCCTTAGTGTCAATAACCGCCAAGTATACGAGC
Source organism: Ruegeria sp. AA6 (assembly GCF_056542865.1). Lineage (NCBI taxonomy): Bacteria > Pseudomonadati > Pseudomonadota > Alphaproteobacteria > Rhodobacterales > Roseobacteraceae > Ruegeria > Ruegeria sp. AA6. The sequence goes on along the minus strand of NZ_JBQGAN010000011.1, from coordinate 9,886 downwards.
GCCGGTTTCTAATCTGGTGGCCTAGGCACTCTAATTCGCCCTCAATATCTGAACATTTTAATGGCAGAGCGTCGGAACTGAAGAACCAACGCTCCGACGTTAGAATTGCAAGGCCGGGCAATCTCGCACCCTGACCCTAACCTCGACCTCAGGGCCAGGAACGTTCGCCCTCGATAACTTGAGCGCTGAGTTCTAGATCTCCCACGTTCTCAAAGTCGGGGTAGGTTTCCCGCATCGTCGCAATCAACTCAGCAGAGTTTTCTGCTTTCTCCGACGCCGTTTCGAACGCTGCGACGTATTCTTTGGTGAAATCGACGATGCTTTGATCCTCGGTGCTTTTACCAATAACGTGCCCCGGAATGATACGGTCAGGGTTGAGCGCGGTGATTTGGTCCAGTGTCGCTCGCCATTTGTCGCGGCTTTCGGGTGTTTGGCTGTCTGCAAGCCAGACGTGGATGTTTTCGTAAAGAATTACACCGCCCAGAACAGTCTTCTCACCGGGTGCCCAGAGGAAGGTGTGGACGGGATCGTGGCCATCCAGACCCACGACCTGAATGTTTTCTCCGTTTACGGTCAGGCTGTCGCCTTTTAGCACGTCCGGGATAATCAACTCGGCCGGAGCATTTTCCTTCAGGATAGGCCCCCAGAAATCATATTTGAGCTGGATCGTCTTCTCGATCCCTTTCACGGTTTCAGGCGTGGCGACGATTTTGACATCGGGATAAGCTGCGCGGATCGTATCAAGCCCGAAATAAAAATCGGGGTCTTTGTGGCTGATAAAAACGGTCGTCAGCGGTTTGCCGGTGGTTTTAATCAAGTTGACTAGTTGTTCGGCATCATCCTTTTCGAACTGCGCATCGACCAGCAGTATCTCGGTGGGCCCTTCGATCAAGTTTGAAGAAACCGGGAAAAGGCTGCCCTCGTTAGGTGTGAAATGGGTGATTTTAAGATCGGCGGCAACCGCAGCCGTCGAAATCATCACAGCTGTTGTGGCGGTCAGGATTGATTTCATCGTCATCTCCGTTGTCAGGGGCAACCTTGAAAGGCTGTCGCGGTTGCCATGTACGCAACAAATAAGGAGCCGATGTTGTCAACTAAATGCGTTTTATATAGACTTAAAGTCAGTTAAAAGTTGACATTAAATGGCTAAGTCAAACCTGAACCGCCTGGAGTACTTTCTGGCAATAGCCGAGGCCGGAACCATCACGGCTGCGGCAGATCGCTTGCGTGTCAGCAAGGCAGTTGTCAGCAAGCAATTGCAGCTTCTTGAAAAAGAGCTGGGGGCTACTTTGATTGTCCGAAATTCCCGCCATCTGAACCTGACTGAAATCGGTCAATCATTTTACGCGGCTGCGCAGGCTTCTGTTGCGCAAGCAGAAGAAGCCTATGCGATGGTGCGCCGCGGCAGCACCGAACCATCCGGGACATTGCGCATCACTGCGCCACTTGATTTTGGCACTGATTATGTTGCCCCTGCCGCGGCGGAATTTCGCAGAATGTACCCCGCAGTAACCATAGATCTGACGCTGAGCGATGCACGCATTGATCCGGTCGAGGCGCGGTTCGACATTGCGTACCGTGTCGGCTGGTTGGCCGATTCCGCAAACATCGCCAGTAAACTTGGGGCCTTCAGGCAGATCGTCGTCGCCTCTGCTAGATTAATCGATGAGTTTGGCGACCCCAAAACGCCAGGCGATTTGGCGAATTTCCCATTTATCGAGCATCAAGCATTATCTGCTCCGCTCCGATGGCGGTTTACAGCGCGCGCCGGCAACTCGGTCGACGTTGAAATGACGCGTGCCCTGTCAGCGGACGTAACGCCAGCAATCAAATCGATGACACTTGAGTCTGCGGGTATCTCTATCCTTCCAGACTTCTATGTTCGAAAAGAGCTTGCGGAAAAATCCCTTGTCCAGCTTCTTCCGGACTGGACCCTCCCGTCCGGAGGGATATACGCAGTGTACCCGCCAACCCAGTACAGATCGGCCGCCACACAACGGTTTTCGCAACTTGCTGCCCAGCACATCCGGAAAGAACTGACATAAGCAGCGACATTGAAACCAGCATTGGGCAAAATAAACAGCGAATGCCCGCATTGTGGTTCCCGGTTGATGTTGAATACGGGTGCAGCAGGATCGGTCAACGCCCGTATCAGACAAACTGTTTTGCCGCATCGATCGATTGTTCTGAGTTCCGCACTGGGCTGGATGTATGGACAGCCCACGTCTTTAGATTTCCACGTTTTCAGAGATAGCCAACGCATCTTCGATCTCAGCCTCAAGAGAGCGGACTGTGTTGTCCATTATGGTATGAGCGAGCAGCCGCTGAACAGCTCGCAGGCTGCCGGTCTTTTTGTGGAAGTGTGTAACCTTTGTGCGCCGCATAGAATGTGTGCCTTAAGAAGTAAGGCCCAGCCCGATGCAACTCAACTAATCCCTTGCGAGGCGGGCAGCCTGACGCGTCGATATGTGCAGACGTTCGTAAACCCGCTGGGTCAAAGGTATACTGATCCGACCATCAATGGTTCCTCCATCCAGTGCGCGTGCAATTTTTCGTGCCATCCGAGATTTCGAAACGCGTCGGCCTCTGCGATTTAATTTGAATGATCGAAGCGGCCTCTTGGATGTGACAGGAGACGTACACATTGGCTACCTTGAGCTTCACTAAATCACAACTTCGCTGCATGTTTTCAATTGCAAGATTGAACAGCGTCAGGTCTCTGAGGTTTTCGGCGATCACAAGGCGAACGTGGATGGACCGGACGGGCTTAGGCATAATGGGGCGTTTTGGAGGATGACACGATTTTTTCAGGCTGGCAGGCAGGCTCAAATGGCAGATAAATCCGCGTTGTCATGGCGGTTATTCCCTTCCGCCTCTCCCGTCTCAACGCCAATTCGTCGTTGGCGCTGGACTATATCACCGAAGCCCGCGTTGGGTGTTAAGGTCTTTGGTAGGCCATTAGCACGCGAGTTCGCGATATGATGTTTGGAGCAAATCACCAATGTTGGGGAGACTTCATGACGCTGTCTGATCTTATCAAGAGATTTTACCACGAAGTATGGAACGTCGCGGACAATGATTGCGCCCGGGAAATCCTACACCCAAAGTTCGATTTTCGCGGGAGCCTCGGCCCGAAGCGCTCAGGACCAGATGAATTTATTCTTTATATGGAAGAGGTTCGAGCGGCTCTCCCGGATTTTCAATGCAATATTATTGAAATCGTCGATGCAGGAGAAAACGCAGCCGCTCGAATGTCTTTCGTCGGCACTCACCAAGGCAAATTTTTCGGGGTTGACGGAACACAGCAACGGATCGAGTGGTCCGGTGCAGCGTTCTTTACTTTAAGAGGCCAAAAAATCGGGAGCCTTTGGGTTCTGGGTGACATAGATTCAATCAAGAGACAATTGAATGCTCACCCGAACGAAGCGTTCCTCGATCCATAGACTTAACGTTTTTTTGCGCCGACTGGACACTAAATCGTTGGATCATCTGCATCTGCGGCCAATGTCATCCTTTGATGAGCACACCACGCCGTCGGAGCGGCAGGGCCTAGCTCCGCTGCGGGCCACACCTTAATCTGCGCGAAGCGTCTGGAAAACGCTGCAAAGATCAAACCCAGCAGATGGTATTCAAGTGTTTACTTGGGCATAGTCCTTTGCTTGTACTTAACAGATACGTGAGTTTTCTGGACTGCACCCAAGAAAGCTTTGCCTTACCATTGGTCTCAATCCAATACTTAAGTGCATGACTTTGTTGTCGGAGATTTAGTTGCGATTTAGCGTGGGCATCGCTGTGTCAATTCTGGTGGCTGTGTCTATCGGGGTGTCGACTTTTATCGTCCATTCGCTGTGGTGGACAACAGCGCGCGACAACAGCCGCATGCTAGCGGCTGAAATCAACGGCCAGATTGCAAATGCCGTCCGCATCGAGGTGGGCGTGACCCTCAGGTCGGCCGAAGCCGCCTGGGCAGCCGTTCGCACTATTTTTGTGCAGAACGTCATCGCGACACGGCAGGCCGACAAGCGAGAGTTTGTTTTTCTGTCACAATTGCAGGCGCAGCCGAATATCTCATGGATTTTCTTCGGCTGGCCAGATGGCAATTTTTTTGCGTCACATCGCTTGGGTGACGGCGGGCTTGAGATGATTGAAATCGACAAGGGTATTCGGGACCGAATGCTTCGGAAGGACCGCTACATCTTCATTCCAGGTGACATCCAGTTCGAAGAACGGACCTTTACCGAAACGTTTTACGATCCGCGCGAACATGCCTGGTTTCAAAACTTCATGGGCCTGAGCTCACCTGGGTGGATCGAAGCTCGCGACCTTCCTGATAGTGACAAAACCATTTACGCCTTTGCCGGACCCATAGACGTGAACCGCACGCGACAAGGGGTTCTGGCCGTTGCAATCGAAACGGATCGTTTGTCGCGCTTTCTTGCTACGCTTGCACCCGGCGAATTCGGCGCGGCATTTATTCTAGACGCCAATGGACAGGTTATTGCGGTACCCGACGCTGAAGCGGATGAGATTACTCCTGCGCGCATGGGCGAGGGCAAGCTTTATGAAGTCGCCATGATGTCAGGTGAAAGGCTATTGGCTGACCCACAAACCAATGCCCCCGGCACTTTGACGAAACGTGCCGTCATCGACGGGGTGCCTTATGCGGTGGCGCTGACACCACTGGGGTTTTACGGCTGGCGCGTCGCCACAGTCATACCTGAAGCGGCCTTTCTTTCGGGCATCGATGAAACGCTGATTAACCTGATTTACGTATTGGTCTTTGTAGTGGTTGTCGCAACCGGGCTGGCGATCTGGCTGATCCGAAGAGTTGTGGCAAATCCATTAGCGCGCATCGCAGCAGACCTTGGAAAAATTGAACGCTTTGACGTCGAACGGATTGCGCGCCGGCCTTCCAAGTTGTCTGAACTTGAAAATCTCTCTGCAGCGACCGCAAGTATGGCTGCGGGCCTGTCTGCATTTCGCAAGTACGTGCCCACCGATCTGGTGCGCATGCTGATCGCCGAGGGTATCAAGACGCAACCAGGCGGAGACATGAAGCAGATCTCGGTGCTGTTTTGCGATGTCACAGGTTTCACGGGAATGTCTGAAAAACTCGGCCCCAAGATCGCCCAACTGATGGAACCGTTCTTCAGCGCGGCCTCCGCGGCTATCACTCAAAACGGCGGGACGATCGATAAATTCATTGGTGATGCTGTGATGGCGTTTTGGGGGGCACCGCGCAATGACGCCAACCACGCTGAAAATGCCTGTCGCGCGGCGTTGGACCTTATCGCTGCCGTGGACGCGTCCGGAATTGAAGATGAGGCAGGCAACCCCCTGCGCATTAGGATCGGGCTGAACAGCGGCGATGCTCTGGTCGGAAACATCGGTTCAAAAGAGCGGTTGAATTACACCGCGATTGGCGATGTCGTGAACGTTGCCAGCCGGTTGGAGGGTGCCAACAAAGATTATGGCACGCTGATCCTGATCGGGCCGGAGACGAGGCGTCAGGCGGCCGACACAATAGTAGTCCGCGAGTTGGACACGCTTACCGTCTTTGGGCGCATCGAAGAACTGGTGGTTTATGAACTAATTGCCATGCAGGATGGGTTTGTCGGGTCTCTTGCTTGGATCAAGCTCTATGAACAAGGCCTTGCACATTATCGGGCAGGGCAGTTCGAAATGGCCGTTGCTGCATTCGAGGCCGCAGACCAGGCACGAAACGGGGATCCCGCCTCAGTCGCAATGATAGCCCGTGCCAAAAGCCTAATGAACAGGCCGCCAACGGAGGACTGGCGTGCCGTTACAAGAACGAAAAAAAAGAGCTAGATTGCATCCGATCAAGTTTGAGCGCTTTGCTCTCGGGGTCTTTCTCAGAAATGATAATCACTGATTGCGCGCCGAAGCGTCAAAGATTTGGGCGGTGTTTCGGGTAAGTATGACAAGTCGCGCGTCGTGTGAATTTAAAACGCTGGGTACATCGCTGTTGCAGAGAATATTCGGAAGATGGACAGCGACAACAGGACATATACACTTGGCCGAGTTCCAAGTTTTGGCCATTTCGTAATTTCTGCAATGTTACCTTACTGAGGCCAAAGGCCATTGGTTCTGGACGCAGCATTCAGCAGTTCGGTACTTATGGTAAGGCGTGATGTTTCCTGATGAGACGGGCGGAAGCCCGGCTGCGGCTGTTGTCGGCCCGCCAAAGTGCTTACAAAACGTGCGCGGGACCGCTCTCTTCTGCCGCCAGTCGCATTAGTGCCACCCGGTCCAGTTTGCCGCCGATTGTTAACGGAAGCGTATTCAATACCTTAACTACATCTGGCGCTTTGTACCCAATCCGCTCCCGCGCGAACTCAATTATCTCACCTGCGCGAACTGGTGCGACTCCCTCGGCCAAACTCACGAACCCCCATACATCCTCGCCATGCATCTCGTCCCGCACCCCAACCACCGCTGCTGCTGCTATGGCTGGATGAGCTGTCAATGCATCTTCAACCTCCGCTGGGCTGATATTCGAGCCGTCATGGACAATGATCTGCTTCCGGCGCCCACGGAACCAAAAATAGCCATCCGCATCCCGCCGCATCAAATCACCGGTGTCGAGCCAACCATCCCGAAACGCCGCCGCGGTTGCCTCCGGATTCTTCCAGTACCCGGTCATCATGCTTGGGCTCTTTACCCAGTGCCGACCGTCCGTCCCTATGGGAACTTCCTCCCCGGCCTCATTGCGAAGTTCTGAGACATATCCCGGATTGTTCAGTCCTACCGCGCCAGCCTTGTCAGCGCCTCCATGCGTGTTGGAATGCGACGTTCCCATTTCGGTCATGCCGTAGAACGATCCAATTGGTACGCCAGCCAGCGCGTCAAACGCTCTGACAATCTTTTGCGAGGGCTTGTCCCCTCCCGCCATCATCGTCCTTAGAGAGCTAAAGTCTTTTCGCACTGCGCCGTGAGACGTAAGCAGTGCCGCCAAGGGGGCAGGCAGGATTTGCGCAATTGTTGGACGTGTCTGCCGCAGCAATTGCAGGAGTTCGTCAGGTGCAAAACTCCGCGCGACGTCTGTCTTGGCGCCAGACCAAAGTCCTGCGAACGTGAGCCGTAACCCGGCGGTATGCGAAATCCACGAGGCAGGTAGTATCACGTCCTGAGAATCCAAACCCAGCCCCTGCGCATTGCTGGCCACCATGCTTCCCATACTGGCATGGCTATGCGTTACACCTTTCGGCTTACCAGTGGTCCCGGAAGTAAAAAATATGAACGCTGGATCGTCCGGCAGAACTGTAGGCAATGCATCATCACGTTCCGCGTCCATAAGGTCCTCAAAGACAAACGCGCCATTTAATTTTCCTGCATGCGCAATTAATCCCACCGGCAACTGCGCTATGCTGGAAACTGCGGACAAATCTTTGACCCGCTCACTATGCACCAATAGCGCTGCTGGCGTCGCCAACCCAAGTGCGTAGTCAACATCTGCAGCTGAGTAACGATAGTTAAGCGGCATCGCCACCAGACCGGCCCGCATACAAGCCAGGTAGTGGATCACCAACGCTCCTCGGTTCGGCATGATTGATGCCACGCGTTCTCCCGGCGCAAGCCCAAGATTCAGGTAACTGTGTGCAAGCCGCGTGCAAGCTGCATCCAACTCACCCCAAGTCAGAGCTCCATCTAACGCAAAGAGTGCTGTCCCATCAGGATTTGCTGACAAACCTCGGCGAAGCAAGTCTGTCATATCTGCCGGTTCTGCCAGCGGCGGTCCGGATACCGGCATGTGCTCCTCCTCAAAGCCAATCCGTTTTAAGGTCTAAACTACACTGCGTGGTCTCAGAAGCCCTCAACCTGTGCAAAATGTTCTGGACAGAACGATCAACGAGTGCGGCACACTCTAGGCGGCTTGTTTCGACGGCGCGGGCGCAACTGACTGCATGTTTCGCGTTCGCAACGAACCGCGATTTCGACAGACCGTGTCGCAGCATCGGTTGGCGCCGCTGGATGACCGGAAGGGGCGAAAGCAACAAAACCATTTCTATTCTAGCAAAAATTGTAGTGTCCTCCGACAAAGTAGGTGAAACAGCCTAAACGTGCGAAAATTTTGGCGTGATCGCTTGATCAACCTTTAACTCATTCGAAGACGTCAAAATCTGACGCCCCAATGTCGCAAATTCTAATAGGATGTGCGCTCTGACCGACAGTCTCACCCAGCCAAACTTGGTTTCTTCCGCAGATCATCACGGTTCTGGATCATTCTGACGTAGGAGACCCATATGTCTGCAAATGAAGACAATATAAGGCAGCCGGGCATTGTTCTGGCCCTTGTTCCCATAGTGCTGACCCTGTGCGTGCTTGGGCTGCAACTTTTCTATTTTGGCGACTTTACCCCGCACATCCCGCTGGCATTCGGGATTGCGATCACGGGGATTGTTGGCCTTACGTTAGGCCACAAATGGCCAAACATCGAAGAAGGCGTGTTTCACGTCATCAACATATCACTACCATCGGTCTCGATACTGATCACAGTGGGCATGATCATTGGTGTTTGGATCGCAAGCGGAACGGTTCCGACGCTGATCTATTATGGCCTCAAAATTTTGTCGCCTGAGCTTTTCCTTGCCGCAGGTATGGTACTTTGTTCCATCGTTTCTGTTTCATTGGGCACGTCGTGGGGAACAACGGGCACCGTCGGCCTTGCGCTGATGGGGATCGGTGCAGGGTTTGGTATTCCAATGTATTGGACCGCAGGTGCAGTGGTTTCCGGTGCATTCTTTGGGGACAAGATCTCACCTTTGTCGGACACAACCAACCTCGCGCCTGCTGTGACGGGGACCAACCTGTTCGATCACATTCGAAACATGCTGCCAACGACAGTTCCTTCGATGCTGATTGCACTGGTGATCTACCTGGTCGTTGGCTTCACACTGATCGACACATCTCAGGTTTCGTTCGACCGTATTCACGCGATTACGACCGCGCTGGATGACGCGTTCTGGATTTCGCCGATCATGCTGTTTCCTGCCGTTCTGGTCATCGTGCTGGCGGTAATGAAACAACCTCCGATCCCTTCGCTGTTTGCAGGGGCCGTCGCGGGTGGTGTCATGGCCATCTTCTGTCAGGGGGCTGGACTGCATGAAACGTTTACCTTCGCCAACAGCGGTTATTCGATCGACACCGGGGTTCCAGAGATCGACCCCCTGCTGAACCGCGGAGGCATTCAGTCGATGATGTGGACTATCTCGTTGGTGCTGCTGGCCCTGGGTTTCGGCGGAGCGCTTGAGCGTGTTGGGTGCCTTCAGGCCATCATCAAAGTTGTCATCGCGAAGGTAAAGACGTTTGCCGGCATTCAAACCTCGGCCATCCTGACATCTGTCGCGACCAACACTGTTGCAGGTGATCCTTACCTGTCGATCGCTCTGCCTGGTCGGATGTACGCGCCGGTCTATCGCGCGATGGGCTATTCCCCGCTGAACCTGTCACGTGCGGTAGAGGAGGGCGGAACACTGGTGTCCCCACTTATCCCGTGGAATGCAGGTGGTGCGTTCGTCATTACGGCGCTTGGCTTGGGTATCGCAGACGGCAACTTCGAGAACTTGCTGTATATTCCGCTCGCATTTGCCTGCTGGCTGTCGCCTGTCATCGGCATCATCTATGCCATGACAGGTCTTTTCTCACCAAAGGCGAGCGAGGATGAAATCCGCTCTTGGGAAGAAAGTGGCGAGCCTGTTGCGCAAATGAGCGCTTAACGTTACTGCACCAACACCAAATGGTGTTGGTGCCTTTCATCCGTCTTGGCCGATACCGGGTGAGAACGGCGGTGAGAAAGTCGACCACGGTAGCGGCGGGATAACCCTGCTGCGGGCGGCGTAAAAGTCGTCCATCTTTGCCCTTCTTT
>NZ_JBQGAN010000010.1:0-138193 GCF_056542865.1 Ruegeria sp. AA6 | reverse complement strand
TCTGCACATGCCCCCCAATGGACGCATACCAAGACGCCGCCGAATAATCACCAAAACACAAAAACAAATCCCCCGCCCAAAAGGCGGGGGGTTTGCTATTCAGCAGCCTCTTTCTGTTGGGTCGAGGCCAACAGAGCAGCCAATTCCGGGCGGCACGATCCGCAATTGGTTCCGGCCTGAAGGGCCTCACCAATGGCTTCGACGCTCAGCAGACCTTGCGTCTCAATCGCCGTCAGGATTGTGTTCATACCAACGTCGAAGCAAGAGCACAGAATCGGTCCCGGGTCTGGCATGTCTGCCGGAGCGCGGCCCGACAACAGGCCAAGGCTAGGCGTCTGCGGCAGCGTCGCCAGATAGTCGCGCATCACGGCAACCGGTGTCGCTGAGACGAACAGGGCCGCAACAAGCCGCCCGTTCTGGTGGAACGCAAGTCGAATGGTGCCGCGCCGGGTATCTTCAACGGCTGTGATCTCGGCGTTTGTCAGACCGAACAGTTCGCGCGCGGCGGCCTGCCAGTCTTGTACAGGGTTCTTTCCTGCCAGTTCTGCGCGGAAACCTGATTTTGTCGGGCTTTGCGCCCAATACGTGCAGGTCGGCTTCATCTCAAGGGCCGACACCGCGAAGCCGTACCACGCGGCGTCGAACCGAGTGACACTTACGACTGAAGCCTTGCTTTCGGGCTGGCCCGAGACAGGATCGACATCAGCAGCCACCACCGCGTCGATGCGGGCTGCTGGGGCGGTTTCTCCGGTCCAGTGGATTGGCGCAAAGACCTGACCGCGCGTGACGTCCGATGTAATTCGAGCACGCAGGATGGATTGGCCGTGCGAACTGCGGACTGTAACCAGATCGGCAGCAGCAATTTGTTGGTCGCGGGCGTCTTCGGGATGGATGTCCAGAAACGGCTCGGGCAGATGCGCTGACAGCCGGGGCGACAGGCCCGTGCGGGTCATCGTGTGCCATTGGTCGCGTAGCCGTCCGGTGTTCAGGCGGAAGGGATAGCGTGGCTCGGTCTTGGCCGCAGGCGGGCGCCATTTGACCGGTAGCAGCCGAGCCTTGCCATCGGGGTGAAAGAACTGCCCATCCGCAAAGAACCGACCGCCCTGCCGTGTAGCAGTCACAGGCCAGCGGGTGGGTTTCATCGCGTCATAGTCTGCCGCAGTCAGATCAGCGAGGCCCGAGATATCGAAATCCTTGCCAAACCGTGCTGCGATTCCGGACAACACCGCATGTTCGCGGAAAATCTCGGCCGGACTTTGGTAGTCGAACGCATTGGACCAGCCCATCCGACGTCCGACCTCGCACAGGATTTCCCAATCGGTACGGGCCTGTCCCGGCGCGGGCAGAACACTGCGCTGGCGGCTGATGGTGCGGTCGGAATTGGTGACGGTGCCGTCTTTCTCGGCCCATGCGGCGGCAGGCAGCAGCACATCGGCCAGCCGCGCCGTGTCGGTGCGGTCGGTGATATCCGAAACAACGGTAAAAGGGCAGGCGGCTATGGCGTCGCGCACCGCGTCGGCCTCGGGCATCGACACCACCGGGTTGGTGTGGATCACCCATAGCGCCTTGATGCGTCCGTCGCCTACAGCGCGGAACATGTCCACGGCTTTCAGGCCGGGGGCCTCGGGCATCGTCGGTGCCGACCAGAAATCGCGCACGGCAGCGCGGTGGTCGGCGTTTTCGATATCCAGATGGCAGGCGAGCATATTGGCAAGCCCGCCGACCTCGCGCCCGCCCATGGCGTTGGGTTGACCGGTAACCGACAGCGGTCCGCAGCCGGGTTTGCCGATCCGTCCGGTGGCCAGATAGCAGTTGAGGATCGCGTTGACCTTGTCACTACCCGAGCTTGATTGGTTCACGCCCTGGCTGAAGATGGTCACCACCTTTTCGGTACCAGTCCACATTTGACAGAACCGGTCGATATCCTCCGGGTCCAGCCCGGTGACCGAGACATCGTCGGCCAATGCGCTGTCCAGTGCCTCGTGAATGCCGGTTGTATGGGGCAGGAAATCCGTATCCACCAGCCCGCGCGCGTCAATCTGGGTCAGCAGGTGGTTGAACAGCGCCACATCGCTGCCTGCTGCCAGCGGCAGGTGCAGATCGGCGCTGTCACAAGTGGCGGTGCGGCGCGGGTCGATCACCACGATCTTGGTGCCGCGCGCCTGACGTGCCGCCATCAGACGCTGATACAGAACCGGATGACACCAAGCCAGATTGGAGCCGACCAGAACCACCAGATCGGCCTCGTCGATATCTTCATAAGTGCCGGGAACAGTGTCAGTACCAAAAGCGCGCTTGTGCCCTGCCACGGTCGAGGCCATGCAAAGCCGCGAGTTGGTGTCGATATTGGCCGAGCCGATGAAGCCTTTCATCAGCTTGTTGGCGACGTAGTAATCCTCGGTCAGCAACTGGCCCGAGACATAGAACGCCACCGAATCCGAGCCGTGCTCGGCGATAGTCTCGCTAAAGCGATCTGCCACCAGTTGCAGCGCGTCATCCCAATTGGTGTCGACGCCCGACACACGCGGGGCCAGCAGGCGCTGCGACAGGCCGATGGTTTCGGCCAGCGCCGAGCCTTTGGAGCAGAGCCGCCCTTGATTGGCCGGGTGGTCCGGGTCGCCGGTGACGGTCAGACCCCCGGCACCGTCCGGCTGCAGCAGTACACCGCAGCCGACCCCGCAATAAGGGCAGGTCGAACGCTTGGCGCAGGCGGTCAGGTCCTTCACGCGGCGCTCCTTTGGCCCAAAGAGGTGCTGTCCAGCAGGATGCGGTCGCCGTCCAGCTGCACCGGGTAGGTGGCGATCTGGCCTTCGTCCGCGCCTTGGGCCTGACCGGAGTTCAAGTCGAACACCCAATTGTGCAGCGGGCAGGTAACGGACTGGCCATGAACAATACCTTCGGACAACGGCCCACCCTTGTGCGGGCAGGTCTCCGAGGCGGCAAAGACCTCATCCTTGGCGGTGCGGAACAGGGCGATGCAACCGACAGGGGTTTTCACCACGCGCGCGCCGCGCAGGGGGATGTCGTCGATATGTCCGATGTCGATCCAGCTCATTCTGCGGCCTCCAGTGTCAGATCGGCCAAGGGCGCATAGCGCGGGGCCTCTTTGGCCTGCTCGGCCCATGGGTCTTTGCGATAGATGGACTGGCTGAGTTCGAACCGTTCAACCAGCGCGCGGCGGTTATCCAGATCATCCACCACGGTTTCCTTGATCCAGTCGAGGCCAACCTTCGCCATCCATTTATACAGACGGTCCAGATACTTGCCGCCCTCGCGATAGGCTTGCGTGACGGCCATGACGACCTCGATGGCTTCGTCCTCGGTCGGGACCTGAACCAGCAGTTCGGTTTCCTTGACGTCCATGCCAGCGGCACCACCGATGCTGATCTGATAGCCCGAGTCCACACAGACAACGCCGATGTCTTTACAGGTCGCCTCGGCGCAGTTGCGTGGGCAGCCCGAGACCGCCAGCTTCAGCTTATGCGGCGTCCACGAGCCCCACAGGATTTTCTCAAGCTTCACGCCCAATCCCGTGCTGTCCTGCGTGCCGAACCGGCAGTGATCGGTACCGACGCAGGTTTTCACGGTGCGCAGACCCTTGGAGTAAGCATGGCCCGAGACCAGCCCGGCCTTGTTCAGATCAGACCAGATATAGGGCAGGTCCGCGCCTTTCACGCCCAGCAGGTCGATGCGCTGACCGCCGGTGACTTTGACCGTGGGCACGTCGTATTTCTCGGCCGCGTCGGCAATGGCGCGCAACTCGGTCGGGTTGGTGATGCCGCCCCACATGCGGGGCACAACGCTGAACGTGCCGTCCTTCTGGATGTTGGCGTGTTTGCGCTCGTTGACGAAACGGCTTTGCGGGTCGTCCTGATACTCCACCGGCCAGTCGGCCAGTAGGTAGAAATTCACCGCCGGACGGCAGACATGGCAGCCGTTCAGGGTTTTCCAGCCCAGTTCCTGCCAGACGGCCTCCTGACTTTTTAGTTCTTGCGATTTGATCAGGCGGCGGACGTCTTCGTGGGTCAGATCGCAGCAGCCGCAGATGGGCTGCGCAGTGGGCATCTGGAAGTCGTCGCCCAGCGTGACCTGTAGCAGTTGTTCCACCAGCCCGGTGCAGGTTCCGCAGGACGCGCTGGCTTTGGTCGAGGCGCGGATTGCGCCCAGATCGGTCGCGCCGCCTTCGATGGCGGTGGTGATGTCGGATTTGCAGACGCCGTTGCAGCCACAGATTTCCGCTTCAGGCGGCAACGCTGCAACGGCTGAGAGAGGGTCCGCAGAGCCGCCCCCCTGATAGGCCGGGCCGAAGATCAGCGTCTCGCGCATCTCGGACACGTCTTCACCATCGCGGATCAGACCGAAGAACCAGTTGCTGTCACCGGTGTCGCCATACATGACGGCGCCGACCAGTTTGTCGCCTTCCAGCACCAGCCGTTTGTAAACGCCCCGGGCCGGGTCGCGGAACACGATGTCTTCGCGGGTCTCGCCCTCGGCAAAATCACCTGCACTGAACAGATCACAGCCGGTGACCTTCAGCTTGGTGGACAGTGAGCGCTGTTTGAACGCCGCTTCCTCGCCCAGCAGGGTCTGCGCCAGCACTTTGGCTTGGTCATAGAGCGGCGCAACAAGGCCAAAGATCTCGCCCTGATGTTCGACGCATTCGCCAACTGCATAGATATCGGCATCCGAGGTGATCATCTGATCGTCCACATGGATGCCGCGGCCAACGGCAAGGCCCGTGTCCTGCGCCAGCGCGGTGTTGGGGCGAATGCCTACAGCCATCACCAACAGGTCACAGGGCAGTTCGGTGCCATCGTCCAGCAACAGCGCCCGGGCTTTGCCGTTCTCGCCCGCGATCTCGGTCGATTTGGAATTCAGCAGAACTGTGATGCCTTTTTCTTCCAGCGATTTCTTCAACAGGTAGCCTGCGGCAGGGTCCAGCTGACGCTCCATCAGGTGGCCCATGATATGCACCACGGTCACGTCGGCCCCGCGTGCGGCCATGCCTGCCGCAGCCTCAAGCCCCAGCAAGCCGCCGCCGATCACGACGACCTTGTTGCCTGCGCCCATGCCCATCATCTGTTCGGTGTCTTCCAGATCGCGATAGGCGATCACGCCATCCAGATCATGCCCCGGCATCGGGATCATGAAGGGGTTCGAGCCGGTGCCAAAGATCAGCTTGTCATAGGCCACATCGCCATTCTCACCGCGCACTACCTTGGCGCCGCGGTCAATTTCGGTGACCTTCTCGCCAAACCGGCAGGTGATGCCCCGTTCGGCATACCAGGCGTTGTCATGGGTGACTATCTCTTCATAAGTCTGATCACCGGCCAGAACCGGGCTCAGCATAATGCGGTTGTAGTTCCCGCGCGGTTCGGCGTTGAACAAGGTGATATCGAACGCATCGGGGGTGGCGTCGGTCAGGTGTTCTAGCACCCGGCCCGAGGCCATGCCGGCTCCGATGACAACCAGTTTCTGTTTCATGTCATTCACTCCGCGGCAATGGCTTTGGGGGAAGGGGTTTTCGGCTTGGGTTTTGCGCCGTGCTCGTATTCCTCGAGGAAATCCAACACCTCTTGCCGGTATTCGTAGTAATCAGGGTGGGCCAGCAGCGCCTTGCGGGTGCGCGGGCGCGGCAGATCGACATTGGTGATCTTGCCGATCGTGGCCTGCGGGCCGTTGGTCATCATCACCACTCGGTCGGCCAGCAGGATTGCCTCATCGACGTCATGGGTAACGCAGATGGTGGTCACTTTGGTCCGCGACCAGACCTCCATCAGCACTTCCTGCAGTTCCCAACGGGTCAGGCTGTCGAGCATCCCAAAGGGTTCATCCAGCAGCAGCAGTTTCGGGCTCAGCGCAAAGGCGCGAGCGATGCCCACACGCTGGCGCATGCCGTTCGACAGGTCAGCTGCGGATTTATCCATCGCATCGGCCAGACCGACGCGTTCCAAGTAGTATTCCACCACGTCCTGCCGCTCGGCCTGGCTGGCGCGCGGATAGACGCGGTCGACACCGACCGAGACGTTTTCCTTGGCGGTCAGCCACGGGAACAGCGAGGGCGACTGGAACACCACGGCGCGTTCGGGATCGGCACCTTCGACATGACGGCCATCCAACTTGATCGCGCCTTTCGAGATGTCGTTCAGGCCCGCAGCCATGGTCAGCACTGTCGACTTGCCACAGCCCGAATGACCGATCAGCGAAATGAACTCACCGCGATTGAGCTTGAGGTTGAAATCCTCAACCACGGTCAGTGGGCCTTTGGGCGTAGGATAGACTTTGTGGAGCTGACTGAAATCCAGATAGCGCTCGTCGATCAAACCCGTCTGCGCCTCTTTCACCGCCGCAGGCACGCCGTGGATCGGGGTGACGTCGGGCAGGGTCTTGGTGCCTTCGACCTTGGCCTCGATCCCCACATCCATCAGGTATTTTGTAACCTCGCCGCGCAGGGCCTTGAACGTCTCGTCATGGTTCATTGCGGAACGGTCGCGCGGGCGGGGGATCGAGACTTTGAACTCGGCCCCCAAAGTGCCATCGGGGTTCAGTGGGATGATGCGGTCGGCCAGCAGGATCGCCTCGTCCACGTCATTGGTGATCAGGACACAGGTCTTGCGGTTCTCTTCCCAGATCTTTTCGATCTCCTCCGCCAGATTGCCGCGGGTCAGCGCGTCCAGCGCCGACAGCGGTTCGTCCAACAGCAGAACCTCGGGGTCCATCGCCAGGGCGCGGGCCACATTCACGCGCTGCCGCATACCGCCCGACAGTTCGGCGGGACGACGGGTAGCGGCGTGGCTGAGGCCGACCATGCGGATGTAATGCGCGACCTTTTCCTCTTTCTCGGCTTTGGGCATCTTTGGGAACACCGCATCCACGGCCAACCGCACATTGCCCGTCACTGTCAGCCACGGCATCAGCGAGTAGTTTTGGAAGATCACCCCCCGTTCCGGCGCGGGGCCGGTGATCGGGGCGTCACGGAAGGTGACGCTGCCCTTGGTGGGGAATTCGATCCCCGCCATCAGATTGATCAGCGTGGTTTTGCCGGTGCCGGAAAAGCCCAACAGAACCACGAACTCGCCTTCTTCAACCGAGAGGTTGATGTCCTTCAGCACAGCCGTCGCAGCGGTGCCGGTGCCGAAAGATTTGCTGACGTTCTTGAATTCCATCACAGCCATATCAATCACCGGTTGTTCGAGAAGGTGAACAGGGACTGCAGCGCATACATCACGCGATCCAGCAGGAAGCCGATGATGCCGATGGTGAACACGGCCACCATGATCTTGGCGAGCGAGCTGGAGGAGCCGTTCTGGAACTCATCCCAGACAAACTTGCCCAGACCGGGGTTCTGCGCCAGCATCTCGGCGGCGATCAGAACCATCCAGCCGACGCCCAGCGACAGACGCAGACCGGTAAATATCAGCGGTAGTGCCGAAGGCAGAACCAGCTTGGTGATCTTGGTGTAGGTGTTCATTTTCAGAACCTTCGACACGTTTACCAGATCCTTGTCGATCGACGCCACACCCAGCGAGGTGTTGATCAGCGTGGGCCACAGCGAACACAGCGTCACTGTGATGGCCGAGATCAGGAAGGATTTCGCGAACCAGCCGTCATTGGTGACATAAACGGCCGAGACGATCATGGTCACAATCGGCAGCCAGGCCAGCGGTGAGACCGGTTTGAAAATCTGGATCAGCGGGTTCAGCGCGGCGTTTGCAGTGGGCGACAGGCCCGCAGCGATGCCCAGCGGAACGGCCACGATGGTGGCGATCAGAAAGCCGAAGAAGACCGTTTTGATCGAGGTCCAGATCTGGTTGTAATAGCTCGGCGCGCCGGTATAGGCGACCTCTTTCACCTTTTCGGGCTGACCTGCGTCGATGAACTTCTGGTTCCGCTTTTCGACCATCGCCTCGAACTTGGCCTTCTTGGCGGCCTTGGCCTGTGCGTCCTGATGCAGGCTGACGGCTTCGGACCAGACCTGAGCCGGTCCGGGGACAGCGCCCAGCGAGGTCTGCACCTTGGGCGCCAGCGTGCCCCACAGCAGCAAAAAGGCGCAGATTGCCAGCAGCGGCACGGCCAACAGACGCCAGATTTCACCCATCTGGGCGCGGGGGTTGTCACCTGCGGCGGCTTTCAGAACCGGGGTGATCCAGGACAGGCCCAAAACCTGAAACCATTTGTCGGCAGAGTTTATCCGGGTGAACAGGCGGGCCTTGCGGGCCTCGCGTTCAGCCTCATTCGATAGCGTATCGTGGTCGATGGCGGTCATTGCGGTCTCCTGGCCCGGATCGGTGTCCGGGCGGGGTGGAATTCTGTTGATGTGGAAGACCCGGCCACACGGGCCGGGGAGAGGGCCTTAGCCCTGAACTTCGGTGCCGACGACGACCTGTTCACCTTTCAGGCCAATCGGCAGGCTTTGCAGGTAGGCGTTGGGCTGGCGGGCGTCATAAGGAATGCCGTCGATGATGTCCTCGGCAGGCGTCGGGGCCTTGTAGCCGTCACTGTCCCAAGGGAAATCGGCCTCTTTCGCCAGACCTTCGTCCACCAGCATGCGGGCGGCGTCCAGATAGATGTCGGGGCGATAGACCGACTTGGCGACCTCGTCATACCACGCGTCTGTCTGCGGCTCTGCGATCTGGCCCCAGCGGCGCATCTGGGTCAGGTACCAGATGGCATCCGAATAGAACGGGTAGGTCGCGTTATAGCGGAAGAACACGTTGAAATCGGGCACCTCGCGCTTGTCGCCCTTTTCGTATTCGAACGTACCGGTCATCGAGTTTGCGATCACGTCGTAATCAGCACCCACATACTCGGGCTGGCTCAGCATCTCGACCGCGGCGGGACGGTTGGCGTTGTCATTTTCATCCAGCCAGATCGCGGCACGGATCAGAGCCTTGGTGACGGCACGCGCGGTGTTTGGATATTCCTCGGCAAACTCGGCGGTGATGCCGAACACTTTTTCGGGGTTGTTCTTCCACAGCTCATAATCGGTGATCACAGGCACGCCGATGCCTTTGAACACGGCTTGCTGGTTCCACGGCTCACCAACGCAGTAACCATAGATTGTGCCTGCTTCCAAAGTCGCGGGCATTTGCGGTGGAGGCGTTACCGACAGGAACACATCCGCGCCGATCTGACCGGTCACGTTGTCGGGGCTGTAATAGCCCGGATGCAGGCCGCCAGCGGCCAGCCAATAGCGCAGTTCGTAGTTGTGGGTCGAAACCGGGAAGACCATGCCCATGTTGAAGGGCTTGCCTTCGGATTTGTATTTCTCGACCACCGGGGCAAGCGCCTCAGCCGAGATCGGGTGTTGCGGGCGACCGTCATCCATCACCGGGATGTTTGGCTTCATCTCTTCCCAGATCTCGTTCGAGACGGTGATGCCGTTGCCGTTCAGGTCCATCGAGAAGGGGGTAACGATATGTGCCTCGGTGCCATAGCCGATGGTCGCCGCCAGCGGCTGACCGGCGAGCATGTGCGCGCCGTCCAGTTGTCCGTCGATCACGCCGTCCAGCAGCACTTTCCAGTTGGCCTGTGCTTCGAGCGTCACGAACAGGCCCTCGTCCAGGAAATAGCCATTCTCATAAGCAACTGCCAAAGGGGCCATATCGGTCAGTTTTATAAAGCCGAAGGTCAGTTCGTCTTTTTCCAGTTCCAGCGTCTCGGCCATGGCCGGGCTGATCAGGGCGGTGGTGGCGACAAGGCCTGCAAGGAATTTCTTCATGTGGGTCTGTCCCTTTTCTAGGTTCCGGGCGATCCGGGGAGGTGAAATACAAAAAGCCGCTGCACGCTCTGACCGGGAGGAGGAGGCCAGAGAGTGAGCGGCTTTGCTCAGTCGGTCCCAAACTTTGGGATGAATTCTTTCGACACACGTCGTTGCGCGCCGTTGTAGTCAGAGTCGAAGAAGAATGGGCCCGGATCAAGAATTAATGCTGCATCGCGGCGTAATTTTCTGCAAATGCTCTGTAGGCGGCAGAGGGATGCCTATAATTTAGGCGTCAGATATCCTGTGGGTCAAAAATGCGCCCGTCCAGAAACGCGTCCGGCTTCAGCGACAATTGCCCATTACACGAGGCAACCGGGGTGGTTTCGCGAATCGCCCCCTCAAGCTTTTCTGACGCGCCGGGAAGGTCGGCGCCCAGCCCGGCCATCTGGTCGCGGTATATATCGCTGCGGAATACGCTGCCTGCCTGCGCCAGCGCCATGTGCGGGTCCAGATTGTACCGCTCGGCCAGTCGATGTGCGATCCATTTGGCCTGACTGCGCCAGGGGAAATTTGCAGCCCCGTCGTGGAATTCGAGGAAACCCGAAACCTCACGCTGCTCGGCCTGACCCGATATGGTGAATCGCCCGGACAGCGCCCGGTCAATCAGTTCCGAGGGCAGGTCCAAGTAGGTTTCACGGGCCAGTATCTCGGCGGCGGAGGTTTGGCTGCCAGGCTGGCCCAGCCAGCGCCCGGCGCGCCAGACGGCGCGCATCAACTTGCCCAACAGATGCGGCTCGGTCTCCGCCCATTCGGTGCGCACGGCCAGCACCTTTTCGGGTGCAAAGGCCCAGATCGCCTGTCCGGGAAGCAACAGCGCCCCGGCCCCGGATTCCACAGCGACCGAACCCCACGGTTCGCCCACGCAGAACGCGTCCACGTCGCCTTCGGCCAATGCCTGCGCCATCAACGGGGGCGGAATGGTGCGCACCTCGATGCCGATGCGCGAGAGATCCGTGGCCTCAAGCCAGCATTGCAGCAGTTCCATATGTAGCGAAAACGGGAAGGGGACGCCGAAGACCAGTGGTCGGTCGGCGACGGCGGCTAACGCCTTGGCAGCCAAAAACGGATCATGGAAGTCGAATTCATAGCCCGTTTCGCGCAGGCGGGTTTCCAGCGCGTGGCTGATGCCGATCACATCGCCATTCACAGACAGGACAGACACGGCGGACAAAGGTTGCGTGACCCCACCCAGTCCCAGCGCCATCGCCACCGGCACGGGCGACAACAAATGCGCGGCATCCACGCGGCCAAAGGCCAGCATATCCCGCACGGATGACCACGAGGGCGCGGCGATCAGATCCAGTTCAATCCCTTCGGCGCGGGCCAGCCCCATCTCATGTGCGACGATCAGCGGCGCGGCATCGACCAACGGCACATAGGCGACAGGCAGAGTGACAGCATTCATGACAAGAGCCCCGATGCGGTGACAAGCGCCTCGGCCACATCGGCGACGCGGCGGCCCTGATCCATGGCGGCCTTGCGCAGCAGGGCATAGGCTTCTTCTTCCTCAACTCCACGTGCTTTCATCAGAAGGCCCTTGGCGCGGTCGATCACCTTGCGCTCTTCCAGCGCGCGTTTGGTCTCGGCCAGTTCGCGGCGCATCTGGCGAACGATCTGGAAACGCGCAATGGCGGCGTCCAGCACCGGTTTCAACCGATCAGGCTGCATGCCATCGACCACATAGGCCGAGAGACCCGCCTCAATTGCAGTAGACGCCAGATCCCCCGCCGCGCCCGAGACAAACATGGCCACCGGGCGCTCCAAAGGGCCAGAGGCCAGCGTCAGTTCCTCAAGCATGTCGCGGGTCGGGTTGTCGATGTCGATCAGTACTACATCCGGCACCAGCGCGGCGATCTTGCGCGCCAGGCTGGACACATTGCCGATCACATGGACATCGTAAGTCCCCGACGCCTTCAAAGCGTCGACGATGGCAATCGCACGCTCTCGGTCTTCTTCGACGACGACAATGGTCAGGGTGTCAGGCATGGCACCTTTTCACCGCCTCATTTCCCAAGCTCAAGGGTTTGGGCCGCATTCTGTCAGAGTTCGAAGGAGGGTGCCTAAAAAATAATCAGACCTTTTGCCGGAGGTGTCAGGAAACCGTGAATCTTTCGCCTATCGGAAACTTGTGACCGCGAATGGCACGGCTTGAGATGTCGTTTTTCGGAATCAAAGTGTCTTTTCTGCTTGCTGATGCTGCACGCGCACCATAGCTCTGTCCGTGGGACACCCCTCCCCAACGAGGGGCGTGTATCTGGAAGGGTAATACACATGACTATCGAACAACCGGTCACGCGGCCGGCGAATCCGCGTTTTTCTTCGGGTCCCTGCGCGAAACCCCCCACATTCGATCTGACCAAACTGGCCGATGCTGCGCTGGGCCGGTCGCACCGTGCCGCTATTGGCAAGGATAAGCTGAAAGCGGCCATCGAAGGCAC
The DNA here is from genome assembly GCF_056542865.1 of Ruegeria sp. AA6. Lineage (NCBI taxonomy): Bacteria > Pseudomonadati > Pseudomonadota > Alphaproteobacteria > Rhodobacterales > Roseobacteraceae > Ruegeria > Ruegeria sp. AA6. The sequence goes on along the minus strand of NZ_JBQGAN010000010.1, from coordinate 125,992 downwards.
GCGCGAGGTTCTGGGCATTCCGGCAGATTACAAAATCGGCATCGTTCCTGCTTCGGACACCGGCGCGGTCGAGATGGCGTTGTGGTCGCTGTTGGGCGAACGCAAGGTCGAGATGCTGGCCTGGGAAAGCTTTGGGTCCGGCTGGGTGACCGATGTGGTCAAACAGTTGAAGATCGACGCCGAGGTAAAGACTGCGGACTACGGACAGATCGTGGATCTGGCGTCGGTCGATTTCGCCAATGATGTTGTGTTTACGTGGAACGGTACGACCTCGGGCGTGCGGGTTCCCAATGGCGATTGGATCGCCGATGGCCGTCAGGGTCTGACGATCTGCGACGCGACCTCGGCGGCTTTTGCGATGGACCTGCCCTGGGACAAGCTGGATGTAACCACCTTCAGCTGGCAGAAAGTGCTGGGTGGTGAAGCTGCCCACGGTATGCTGATCCTCAGCCCTCGCGCAGTCGAGCGGCTGGAAAGCTACACCCCCGCATGGCCGCTGCCGAAGATTTTCCGCCTGACCAAAGGTGGCAAGCTGATCGACGGTATCTTTACCGGGGCCACAATCAACACGCCCTCGATGCTGGCGGTCGAAGATTACCTGTTTGCGCTGGACTGGGCGCGCTCGGTTGGTGGCCTGCAAGGGCTGATCGCTCGTGCGGACGCCAACGCAGGCGCGGTGCATGCGTTCTGTGACCAGAATGACTGGATCGCCAATCTGGCCGAGGATGCGGCGACGCAATCGAACACCTCGGTCTGCCTGAAATTCACCGATGCCCGCATTCAGGACGGGGCCACTTTCGCCAAGGCTGTGGCAAAGCGGTTGGAAGCCGAGAACATCGCTTTGGACATCGGCGCCTATCGCGACGCGCCTGCGGGTCTGCGCATCTGGTGCGGCGGCACGGTTGAAACCTCGGATATCGAGGCGATGCTGCCTTGGCTCACTTGGGCCTTTGAGGCCGAGATTGCGGCGCAAACCGAAGCCGCCTGACCTATTCACCGGGCCGCGACATAGGCCCGGACCTTCCATATAATTCAAGGACCAGAGAATATGGCCCCCAAAGTACTCGTATCTGACAAGCTCAGCGAAACCGCCGTGCAGATTTTCCGCGATCGCGGCATTGACGTGGATTTCATGCCCGATCTGGGCAAGGACAAGGACAAGCTGGCCGAGGTGATCGGTCAGTATGATGGCCTTGCCATCCGGTCGGCCACCAAGGTCACGCCGACCATTCTGGAGAAGGCCGACAAGCTAAAAGTGATCGGCCGCGCCGGGATCGGCACCGACAATATCGACAAGGATGCCGCGTCCAAGAAGGGCGTGATCGTGATGAACACGCCGTTCGGCAACATGATCACAACTGCCGAACATGCGATTGCGATGATGTTCGCCGTGGCGCGGCAAATCGCCGAGGCCAGCACCTCGACCCATGCTGGCAAGTGGGAAAAGTCCAAGTTCATGGGGATCGAGCTGACCAACAAGACCCTCGGAGTGATCGGGGCGGGCAATATCGGTGGCATCGTCTGCGAACGTGCGCTGGGCCTGAAGATGAAGGTCGTCGCCTATGACCCCTATCTGGGCGAAGAGAAAGCCGCCAAGATGGGTGTGGAAAAGGTCGAACTCGATGAGTTGCTGACACGCGCTGACTTTATCACTCTGCACGTGCCGCTGACCGATCAGACCCGCAACATCCTGAGCCGCGAGAATCTGGCAAAGACCAAACCGGGTGTGCGCGTCATCAACTGTGCCCGTGGCGGTCTGGTCGATGAAGACGCGCTGGCAGAGGCGCTGCAATCGGGCCATGTCGCCGGAGCGGCCTTTGACGTGTTCAGCGAAGAACCGGCTAAGGAAAACGCCCTGTTCAACCTGCCCAACGTGGTCTGTACGCCTCACCTTGGCGCGGCGACCACCGAAGCGCAGGAGAACGTGGCGCTGCAAGTGGCCGAGCAGATCTCGAATTACCTGCTGACCGGTGCCGTTGAAAACGCGTTGAACATGCCCAGCGTCACGGCCGAAGAGGCCAAAGTCATGGGTCCGTGGATCAAGCTGGCCGGGCATCTGGGCAGCTTCATCGGCCAGATGACGGATGAACCGGTCAAGGCGATCAATATCCTCTATGATGGTGTTGCGGCCCAAATGAACCTGGCGGCCCTGAACTGCGCCGTAGTCGCGGGGATCATGAAAAAGTTCAACCCCGAGGTGAACATGGTTTCTGCCCCAGTGGTGGCCAAAGAGCGGGGGATTCAGATTTCGACTACCAATCAGGACAAGTCAGGTGCGTTCGAAGGCTATATTAAGGTGACTGTGGTGACCGAAAAGCGCGAGCGTTCCATCGGGGGTACGGTGTTCAGCGATGGCAAGCCGCGCTTTATCCAGATCAAGGGTATCAACATTGATGCCGAGGTCGGGGCGCATATGCTCTATACCACCAACGAAGATGTTCCCGGCATCATTGGTGCGCTGGGTCAGACCATGGGCGACAACAACGTCAACATCGCGAACTTTACCCTTGGACGCTCGGAAGCGGGCGGCGAGGCCATCGCGCTGCTGTATGTCGACGAGCCGGTCCCGGCGGAGGCGCGCGCCAAGCTGGCCGAAACCGGTCTGTTCACCCAGATCAAGCCGCTGGAATTCGACGTCGCCTAATCGGTGTTGAAAAACTGAGACAACTCATACCCGCGCCTTTAAAAGCGCGGGTATTTTCTTTTTCAACCCTGCAAATCGCGTCACAAGCAGGGTGTCTGTTTTTCTTGAGGATATTCATGGCTTTTCCCATCTACGCCGTCGGCGATATCCACGGTCAGCTGGAAATGCTGGAACATGCACTGCGCCTGATCGAACAAGATGGAGGGCGGGATGCGAGGATCGTATTCGTAGGTGACTACGTGGATCGAGGGCCAGACAGTCGCGCGGTTCTGGACCTTTTGGTTGCTGCGCAGCAGGCGGGGCGGAATTGGATATTTTTACTAGGCAATCATGACCGCATGTTCGCCCGGTTCATGCGGGACGGATCGACCGCCGAGGCCAAGCTCAGGGTAGGCGAGCACTGGTTGCACGAACGTCTGGGCGGCACTGAAACTCTGGCCTCATACGGCATCGACTTTTTGCCGGACGAGCGGATTTACAAGATTCTTGAACGCGCGCGGGAATTGGTCCCGCCAGAGCACACCGCATTTCTGAACGGGTTGCTGACGCACCATCTTGAAAGCGACCTGCTGTTTGCGCATGCCGGCATCTGTCCCGGCGTACCACTTGCTGATCAGACAGAAGAGGACCTGATCTGGATACGGCAAGAGTTTCTGGACGATCCCCGTCCGCACCCCTGGCTTGTAGTTCATGGCCATACACCCGCACCGCAGGCCGAACATCGTGGGAACCGTGTCAATCTGGACGGAGGCGCAGGAATGGACCGCCCACTGGTTCCGGTTGTGTTCGAAGGTCGGGAATGCTGGCTGCTGACTAGGACCGGGCGGGTGTCGCTGACCCCTAGCCCTTAGTGAACATGTCCTTGTAGTTCTCGCGCAGAACGTTTTTCTGCACCTTGCCCATCGTGTTGCGAGGCAATTCGTCCAGTACGATCAGTTTACGGGGATGTTTGAACCGGGCCAGCGCGTCCTGCACGTTAGACAATATGGCGTCTGGGTCCGGTGTCTTTCCCGGCTCTGGCACCAGAATGCCCAGAACGGTCTCACCAAAATCTGGATGGGGTACGCCGATCACGGCGCTTTCCAAAACGCCGGGCTGGTCGTCCAGCACCAGCTCGATCTCTTTGGGATAGATGTTGTAGCCGCCCGAAATGATCAGGTCTTTGCCGCGCCCAACGATGTGGACATAGCCGTCCTCATCCACCCGGCCCAGATCGCCTGTGATGAAGAACCCGTCTGGCCGCAGTTCGGCGGCGGTTTTCTCGGGCATCTGCCAATAGCCTTCGAAGACATTCGGGCCGCGCACCTCGATCATGCCGATCTCGCCCTGCGGCAGGGGTTCGCCAGTGTCGGGATCAGTCACCTTCAGGTCCACATCCGGCAGCGGAAAGCCAACAGTCCCCGCCCGGCGCTCGCCGTCATAAGGGTTCGAGGTGTTCATACTGGTTTCGGTCATGCCGTAGCGTTCGAGAATACGGTGGCCGGTGCGTTCCTCAAAACGCTCATGGGTTTCGGCCAGCAATGGGGCCGAGCCCGAGATGAACAGCCGCATATGCCGGGCCAGATCGCCGGTAAAGCGCCCATCCGCCAACAAGCGGGTGTAGAAGGTCGGCACACCCATCATTGACGTGGCCTGCGGCATCAGGCGCAGCATGTCGTCCAGATCGAATTTTGGCAGAAAGATCATCGACCCGCCTGCCGACAACACCACATTCGTCGCCACGAACAACCCGTGGGTGTGAAAGATCGGCAGCGCGTGCAACAACACGTCGTCGCGGGTAAACCGCCATTCCTGTACCAGCATTTCGGCATTCGACAGCAGGTTGGCCTGCGTCAGCATCGCCCCCTTCGACCGCCCTGTGGTGCCCGATGTGTAAAGGAACGCAGCCAGATCATCCTCGGTGCGTTTGACGGGTTCGAACGCGGGTAGCATCCCCATCGATCGGCGCATCAGGCTGCCCGAGCCGTCGGCGTTCAGCGTCTCCAACCGGGCGTTTTGGGTGGCGGCGATGGGGGCAAGCCCCTTGGCCTTGGCATCGTCACAGACAACCAGTTTGGCGCCGCTGTTTTCGATGAAGTATTGCAGTTCGGCCGTGGTGTAACCGGTGTTCAACGGCAGAAAGATCAGTCCGGTCTGCGCGCAAGCGGCATAGAGCGCCAATGCCTCGGGCGACTTTTCAACCTGAACGGCCACGCGCTCGCCGGGTTCCAACTCGTACCCGGTCAGGGCGTTGGCGATCTGCGCGGCCATGTCCAGAAACGCTGCGTGGGTCAGACTCTGCCCGTCCGGCAGATGCAGGAATGGCGTGTGCTTGCCCGCATGGATGCCAAACAGCCGGTCATAAAGCGGGTTGCCCATATCGTTTATCCTCTGCGCCTGCTCAGTATGGGCTAAATTTGTAACGGAAAGGGTGGACGGTAAAGACCTCAGGCACAGAAATTGAAAGCGATCTTAAAACTGCGTGGTCATACGATAACCTGCGGCAAAGAACATTTTGGCAAAGGTCACCGGTTGTCCCTGTAGCCAAGTGATCCGTTCGCCGGTGAACACCGGCTCACCTTCCGGCACGTCCAGAAACCCCGCGACTGTCGCGTCGGCGCGACTGGCCAGAAAACTAAGTTCGACATTGGTGAAGGGGACGGTTTGAATCAGCCATTCGTTCGGACCTATTTCCGAGAAGTCCGCCTGCTCAACTTGCGGGACCGAGGCCGTGACGATCCAGCGGTCTTCGTACTGAAACGGCGTGTTGCCATTGAAATGCATGCATCGCACATGTACAATATCTTGCTTTGGCGTCAGGCCCAAACGCGCGCTGAGCCATTCGGGCGCAGTATCCGGGGCGGAAGACACCAGCGCATAGCGATAGGTTCCGCCCAATGCTTCAACCTCGTCCCGAACCATTGGGATGGTGAAGCGGGCCTGCCGCTGTGGTGCGCTTAAGACCCGCGTTCCGGCTTTGCGGCGTCGTTCCAGGTACCCTTCATCCGCGAGTTCCCGCAGCGCCCGGTTCACTGTGGTTCGGGTGCAAGAGAACTCGACCGCAAGTTCCTGTTCGTTGGGCAGCAGAGAGTCAGGCTGCCATTCGCCCGACCGAATCCGTGTCAGAACGGTTTTCTTGATGTCTTTGTAGCTTGTGGTTTCATTGGATTGGGGCATGGTGCGCGTACCCTTAGACCGAGGCCAACAGGCCCGCAATCGCGGATCTGTAGGCAGGAATGATTTGGTCGCGCGCCACGTGGCGGCCCTGTTTCACCACATGACGTCCCGCAGACCACAGATCAGTGACAAGGCCATCAGGGGCGGCAAAACAAAGCCCGTCCAGCAATTGACTATCGGTAAGGGCGCAGAGCGTTGGGTGGTTTCGGTCGATGGCGACCAGATCGGCCAGTTTGCCTTTGGCGATCTCGCCAGCATTCCGGCCAAGAGCCTGTGCGCCACCCAGCGCTGCCCCGGTATAAATCGCGTGACCGACCGAGCCTTCACCATTGACCAGAACCGCGCGCTGGTGGTCGCGCAAGCGTTGTGAGTATTCCAGTGTCCGGAGCTCCTCGGGCAAAGAAATCCTGATATTAGAATCTGAACCAACGCCAAACCGCCCGTTTTCGGCGATGTAAGTTGCACCATTGAATATGCCATCGCCCAGATTGGCTTCGGTGATGGGACACAGCCCGGCGACTGCCCCGGACCGGGCCAAAGCGCGGGTTTCGGCGTCTGTCATATGAGTGGCATGGATCAGGCACCATCTTGCATCGACCTCGACATTGTCCAGCAACCAGGCCACGGGGCGTTGTCCCAGCACCGTTTCTACGTCGGCGACTTCCTTTAGTTGTTCAGCGATGTGAATATGGACCGGGCCGTCTGGAGTGGCCTGAAGGACCCTGGACAGATCGGCAGCAGACGTTGCGCGCAGAGAATGAGGCGCAATCCCCAATTTAGAGTCTTTGTCCGGAAGAAACGTACGACAGTCCTCAGCCAGTTTCAGGAACCGGTCCACGTCATTGCCGAACCTTAACTGACCGCCTGACAGCTCCTCCTGCGCGACGCCACCATAGGTATAGAGCACCGGCAGGTGGGTCAGACCAATGCCCGTCTGCTGAGCTGCGCCAAAAATCCGCTGACTAAGCTCTGAGAGGTGATCGTAAGGGCCGCCGCCGGGTTGATGATGGACATAGTGGAACTCACCAACCGCAGCGTAACCGGCCTCCTGCATCTCCATGAAAACCAGTGCGGCGATGGCTTCGATCTGTTCGGGCGTCAGACGATCCAGAAAGCGATACATCAGGTTGCGCCATGTCCAGAAGCTTTCGCGCCCGGCCAGGCGGGTTTCGGTCATGCCTGCCATTGCCCGTTGAAAGGCATGGCTGTGAAGATTCCCCAGTGCAGGCAAGAGAACATCCACCTGCGTGTCCTCAGGTGAGGCTGGCGCGTTTGTCTGAACCTTAGTGATGCACCCGTGCACGACATCGACGCGAACATCATGGACCCAGCTAAAGCCTAATAAGGCTGTTTTGGCATGTATTGGCATCTGGTTCTCATAATGTGTAGACTTTATTGTTTTTCACATATACGTAAAAATCAAACAAGAGGGGAGCCAAAAAGAATCGCCATGACCAGAAAAACGGTCCTTACCAGCGCTAGAATGGCCACGATGGCCGATGGGGGTGCGCCCTATGGGTTGTGCCAGGATGCAGCGATCGCCTTGGAAGGGACGGTAATTGTCTGGTCTGGGTCCCAGCAGGATCTGCCATCCGAATTTGCTGATTGTCAGGTTCAGGATTTTGGCGATCGTCTGATCACTCCGGGCCTCATCGACGCACATACCCATGTGGTATTCGGTGGTAACCGCGCCACCGAGTTCGAAATGCGTCTGAACGGCGCCTCGTACGAGGAGATTGCACGCGCCGGTGGCGGAATTCTGTCTACGGTCAACGCCACGCGATTAGCCAGCGAAGAGGCGTTACTGGCCGATGCGCTGACCCGAGTGGATGCTTTGATTGCCGAAGGCGTTTGCACCCTCGAAGTCAAATCCGGCTATGGTCTGGATCATGAGACTGAGCTGAAGATGTTGCGCGTGGCGCGTCGGATCGGCGATGCTCGCCCTGTCACTGTAAAAACCAGTTTTCTCGGCGCGCATGCGGTGCCGCCCGAGTTCGCATCCCGACCAGATGACTATATCCGTGAGGTCTGCATCCCGACCCTGCGCGCGGCCCATGAACAGGGTCTGATAGACGCAGTGGACGGGTTCTGCGAAGGGATTGCATTTACCCCTGCCCAGATTGCACAGGTTTTCGACGTGGCGCAGGAATTGGGCCTGCCGGTGAAACTGCATGCCGAGCAGTTGTCAAACCTTGGTGGTGCGCGGCTTGCGGCCTCGTACGGGGCCATGTCGGCGGATCATATCGAGTATCTGGACGCAGATGGTGTGTCAGCTATGGCCGAGGCTGGGACGACCGCTGTGTTGCTGCCGGGTGCATTCTATACGCTGCGTGAAACACAGGTGCCGCCTGTTGATTTGCTGCGCCAGCACAAAATGCCGATGGCGCTGGCGACGGATTGCAATCCGGGCTCTTCGCCGCTGACATCGCTGTTGCTGACGATGAACATGGGCTGCACCCTTTTTCGTATGACACCCGAAGAGGCTCTGGCCGGGGTGACCCGCAACGCAGCGCGGGCGTTGGGAATTGGGCATGCAGGGACCATCGCGCCGGGGCAACGAGCCGATCTGGCGATCTGGAACGTCGCGCATCCGGCCGAGCTTTCCTATCGCGTCGGGTTCAACCCCTTGCACGCCCGTCTTTTCGGAGGGGTGGAATGACGTCTTTGACTTTGCAACCCGGTCAGGTTTCCCTGTCTCAGTTGGCTGAAATTTATTGGGATCAATCGGCGGTCGCGCTGGACCCCACTTGCAGATTAGCGGTCGAGGCAGCTGCCCAACGCATCCAAACCGCTGCGCAGGGCGCAGCCCCGGTTTATGGCGTCAACACCGGCTTCGGCAAACTGGCGAGCCACAAGATTGCGCCCGAGGATACCTCAACGCTGCAGCGCAATCTGATCCTCAGCCATTGTTGTGGTGTTGGACCGGCCGTGCCGCGGCGGCTGGCCCGTTTGATGATGACGCTCAAGCTGTTGTCGTTCGGCCGCGGTGCTTCGGGCGTGCGGTGGGAGCTGATCGAACTACTGCAGCAGATGCTTGAACGCGGGGTGACGCCCGTGATCCCGGCACAGGGGTCTGTTGGTGCGTCTGGCGATCTTGCGCCACTTGCCCATATGACCGCGGTGGTCATCGGCGCGGGAGAGGCCGAAGTGAACGGGGAAGTCCTGCCCGGCGCACTGGCGCTAAAATCGGTCGGGTTAGAGCCTGTTCAACTCGGCCCAAAGGAAGGGCTGGCCTTTATCAACGGCACACAGTTTTCAACCGCGTTCGCTCTGGCAGGTCTGTTCGAAGCCTGGCGCGCGGCACAAAGCGCGCTGGTGATCTCGGCCCTGTCGACTGATGCAATCATGGGGTCCACGGCACCCCTGCGACCCGAAATTCATACCTTGCGCGGCCATCGCGGCCAGACCGAAGTCGCCAGTACCATGCGCGCCGTATTGGCCGGGTCGGAAATTCGGGAAAGTCATCGTGAAGGCGACACCCGCGTTCAAGACCCGTACTGCATCCGCTGCCAGCCACAGGTCACTGGCGCGGCCATGGATGTGATGCGGCAGGCGGCCGCCACGCTTGAGATCGAGGCCAACGCCGCGACAGATAACCCTTTGGTTCTTGAGGACGGGATTGTGTCGGGCGGGAACTTCCATGCCGAACCCGTGGGATTTGCCGCAGATATGATCGCTCTGGCCCTGTCCGAGGTCGGTGCAATCGCGCAGCGCCGTATCGCTTTGATGGTGGATCCAGCACTCAGCTTTGATCTGCCGCCATTCCTGACCCCCGATCCAGGACTAAATTCGGGCCTGATGATTGCCGAGGTCACCACCGCCGCGCTCATGAGCGAGAACAAGCATCTCGCAAACCCATGTGTGACGGACAGCACCCCGACATCGGCCAATCAGGAGGATCACGTCTCGATGGCTGCGCACGGTGCGCGACGTCTGACGCGTATGGTCGAGAACCTGAACTACATTCTGGGCGTCGAACTGATGTGCGCCGCGCAAGGGGTTGAATTTCGCGCACCGCTGACCACCAGTCACCCGTTGCAGCAGGTCATCGCACGGTTGCGGTTGGATATTCCGCCGCTGGCCGAGGATCGCTATCTGGCACCAGAACTTGAGACAGCAAAGAAATTGGTGGCCGACGCTACAATCCTGCGCGCTGTGGGTACTTCGATGCCGGAGCTGACGTGATGCAGGTGGTCAGCGTAAAGCGCGGAGACGGTCCTATCGTGTTGGGGCAACCCCATGGTGGAACCTTTGTGCCGGATGACATCCTGGCGCGACTCAATGACACCGGGCGGGCGCTGGCGGATACCGATTGGCATATAAACAGGCTCTATGAGGGGCTTTTGGGCAATGCAACAGTGGTTCAGTCCCATATCCACCGCTATGTGATCGACGCCAATCGCGACCCGAAAGGCGTGTCGCTGTATCCCGGGCAGAACACCACGACTCTGGTGCCCTTGACCGATTTCGATGGTCACTCGATCTGGGTCGACGGCCAAACACCATCCGCAGATGAAATTGAACACCGGCGCCTGACCTACCACAAACCGTATCACGCCGCGCTTTCGGAAGAGGTCCAGCGTGTGCGCGACCGTCATGGTGTGGCGGTTCTGTTCGATTGCCACTCGATCCGCAGCCGTATCCCGTTTCTGTTCGATGGTACCCTGCCCGACATGAACATCGGTACAGATGGCGGCGAAACCTGCGCGCCAGATATCGAGTCTATTACACATGAGTTTGCGGCTTCTTCGCCCTACAGCACCGTTTTGAACGGGCGGTTCCGTGGCGGCTGGACGACCCGTCACTATGGATGCCCGAGTGAGGGCGTTCACGCCATACAGATGGAGCTGGCCCAGTCCACCTATCTGACCACCGAAGCCGCCCCATGGACCTATGACCATGCCAAGGCCAACCGCCTGCGCCGTTGGTTGCGCGATATTCTGGTTGCCATCCAAGACACTGCATTGGAGCTTACGCCATGAACGACCCTCGCAAGAACACCCGCGATATCTACCCGCCGACCGGACCTGAGCTGAATGCCAAAAGCTGGGTGACCGAAGCGCCGTTGCGGATGCTGATGAACAACCTGCACCCAGACGTGGCAGAGAACCCGCATGAGCTGGTGGTCTATGGCGGCATTGGACGTGCGGCGCGCACGTGGAAGGATTTCGACACTATTGTCGCTGGTTTGAAGGATTTGGAAGAGGATGAGACCCTGATCGTCCAGTCTGGCAAGCCGGTGGCGATCATACGAACGCATAAGGATGCGCCGCGCGTTTTGATCGCCAATTCAAACCTCGTACCCCATTGGGCAACCTGGGATCACTTTAACGAGCTCGATAAGAAGGGTCTGATGATGTACGGCCAGATGACGGCCGGCTCGTGGATTTACATCGGCACGCAGGGTATCGTGCAGGGCACCTATGAGACCTTTGCCGAGGCCGGGCGTCAGCACTATGACGGCGATTTGACCGGCAAGTGGATTCTGACCGGCGGGCTAGGCGGCATGGGCGGCGCGCAGCCATTGGCGGCTGTCTTCGCCGGGGCCAGCTGTCTGGCGGTCGAGTGTAACCCGGACAGCATCGATTTCCGTTTGCGTACCAAATACCTTGACGAAAAGGCCGAAACGCTGGACGAAGCGCTGGAGATGATCGACCGCTGGACCAAGGCGGGCGAGGCGAAATCAGTGGGCCTGCTGGGCAATGCGGCCGAGGTTTTCCCCGAGATTTACCGCCGTATGGCCGAGGGCGGGATGCGCCCGGATATCGTCACCGACCAGACCAGTGCCCATGACCCGATCAACGGCTATCTGCCCTTGGGCTGGTCGATGGCGCAGTGGCGCGAAAAGCGGGAAACAGACCCCAAAGCGGTGGAAAAGGCCGCACGGGCCTCGATGAAGCAGCACGTGGCTGCGATGGTCGATTTCTGGAACGCGGGTGTGCCGACGCTGGACTACGGCAACAACATCCGCCAAGTGGCGCAGGATGAAGGCTTGGAAAATGCCTTTGCCTTCCCTGGTTTTGTGCCTGCCTATATCCGCCCGCTGTTCTGCAAAGGGATCGGCCCGTTCCGCTGGTGCGCCCTGTCAGGCGACCCCGAGGATATCTACAAAACCGACGCCAAAATGAAGGAACTGTTCCCCGAGAACGAGCACCTGCACCGGTGGCTGGATATGGCACAAGACCGGATCGCGTTTCAGGGCCTGCCCGCCCGCATCTGCTGGATTGGTTTGGGCGACCGCCACCGTGCTGGGCTGGCCTTCAACGAGATGGTCGCCAGTGGCGAGTTGAAAGCGCCCGTTGTCATCGGTCGGGACCATCTGGACAGCGGCTCGGTCGCCAGCCCCAACCGCGAGACCGAAGCAATGCTGGACGGGTCAGATGCTGTCAGTGACTGGCCGTTACTGAATGCATTGATCAACACAGCCAGCGGGGCGACCTGGGTGTCGCTGCATCACGGCGGTGGGGTTGGCATGGGCTTTAGTCAGCACGCAGGCGTTGTGATCTGTGCCGATGGCACTGACGATGCCGCCCGACGGCTGGAGCGCGTTTTATGGAACGATCCGGCCTCGGGTGTGTGGCGGCATGCAGATGCGGGGTATGACATCGCGAAGGATTGCGCGCGCGAACACGGGCTGCGGCTGCCGGGTATTTTAGGGTAGGTCGAAACTGTCTCTGGCGAAAATGCTGCACCTGCGATATGCGCAGGTGAGCTTGCCGGAGATCCAAGATGTACGTTGCCACCCTGTTGACCAACCCCAACGCGCCGACGCTGGAACTTTCGTTGGTCGAGTCTTTGCGGAACGCATGGGGGGGTGGCGAGATCGCGTGGCTCAGCCCGGATGAGGCAGTAGAGTTTTCGCTGGCCGAGATGCCGGGCAACCTTTGGGATGTTTGGGCAGACCTGCAGCAGATTGGCGTGGACCTAATTGTCCAGCCTGGCGAAGGACGGCGAAAGAAAATGCTGTTGGCCGATATGGACAGCACCATGATCCAGCAGGAATGTATTGACGAGCTGGCCGATGAGGCGGGCGTCGGCGACCGGGTCAAAGACATCACCGCGCGCGCCATGAATGGCGAACTGGACTTCGAAGGCGCGCTGATCGAACGCGTTGGCCTAATGAAAGACTTGGAAGAGGCGGTGATTTACAAGGTGCTCGAGGAACGTATTACCTTGATGCCGGGGGGTAAAGAACTTGTCTCGACCATGCGCAGGCATGAAGGGTACGCGGCACTGGTCTCGGGGGGGTTCACGGCATTTACTTCCAAAGTGGCGGAAGAGCTGGGTTTTGACGAAAACCGCGCCAACACACTGCTGACCGAGAATGGCAAATTGACAGGCGATGTACTGCGCCCGATTCTGGGCAAGCAGGCCAAAGTGGACGCGCTGGAGCAGATTACACAGCGGTTGGGATTGTCCGAGGCGGATGTGATCGCCGTTGGCGACGGGGCAAATGATCTGGGCATGTTGGGCCGGGCTGGAACCGGGGTGGCATTGCACGCCAAGCCGTCAGTTGCGGCGCAAAGCACCGTAAGGGTCAATTTCGGAGACCTAACCGCGCTGCTTTATCTACAAGGATATTCCAGGGATGAATTTGCAGAATAAGAAGGGTCACTTCTGAGGCGATATACCCCCAAAAGGTTTTCGGCCTCTAACGCCTTCTGACGGAATATTTTTTTTGCAATGCGCCTGCGTTCCAGTACCGGTTGAGCTCTTCTTCCGAATAGCCAAGCTTGATGGCCAGATCGAAGACTGCATCCAATAGTTGCTGGTCCACCGAGTCAATTTCCGTCGAGAGAGTCCTTTGTGACTGATCGACGGGTTTCGATGTCACGTTATAGGTCGCCGTTCCGGCAAAGTCCGTTAAGAAAGCCGATAGTTTTGGGTCTTCAGGATTGTAAAGGTCTTCGAACCGGTACAGCCCGATGAACCCGTTCCGTTCATGCTGTTCAAATGCGAACTGATTGATTTCAAGCCAATTGAAAAGGTTCTTCTCAAAGGGAGAGAACTTTGCTGCGTTTTGTGCGACCTTTTTGAAGTACACGGTTGGGTCATCTGGATGAATAACGGCAATTCTTTCTGTTCTTCGACCGCGTGGAACGCTGGGATCAAAAATTCCATGCGTGGCATGCGAGGTAGCAGTTTCAAAAGGATTTCGAAGCAAGTGTGCGAAGCTGAGTTCGCTTTCGAACCGGGTCGCGAAGTAGGGTAGCCATGCATAGCAGGTCCACCCCACGTCAATGTATGATGTCCCGTCTGCCAGCAAGTCCTCGATGGCAATCAGCTTTCGTTGAATCGGAACGTGCTTTCCTAATGCTCCAAAAAAACTACGGGGACGACGGAAAACGTGCCGGGAAAAATAGTCGGGACCAAGAGGTTCATGCTCAACAACTGTTTCGGGCAGCGATTTTTGCAGAATGGACGCGATATTTTGTGTAGATGTGCGGCCGGTGGACAGAAGAAAACGGACGTTAGCCATTTTTGATCCTATATACTTTAAGCGCGGCGACCTTGGCGTTCAGATGTCTGGAAAGCAACCGCAAAAGGCTGATGACCGTATGACGAGGAAGATTTTGCGAAACGGTAGTCGGGCCTTTTCTTCATTTAGCAAAAATGTTAAATGAAGAGTCATGAACACGCTTCTGACCACTTTTTCGGCCCTGTCTGACGTAACCCGGTTCTCGATCGTTGAGCAGTTGATGCGAGATGGTGAACTGCCCGCCGGTGACCTGATCGAGGGGCGCGGCATGTCCGGCGCCGCAATCTCGCGCCATTTGAAGGTGCTGCGCGAGGCCGGATTGGTGCAGCAGCGGGTGCAGGGCAGCCAGCGGATGTATTCCATCCAACCCGATGGGCTGCGGGCAATTGCCGAGTGGACCATTTCGAAACGGCAATTCTGGGAAACCAGCCTCGACCGTTTGAACGATTTGATTGAAGGGGAGAATTCATGGCCGACCTGAAACTGGAACGTGAGTTCCCCACCACACCAGAAAACCTGTTTTCCTGGATCAGCGATGGCGCCAAGCTGCTGCAGTGGTGGGGGCCAGAGGGAATGCATGTGCCCGAGCATGATCTGGATTTCTCGCGCCTCGGGCCGTGGTATTCGGTCATGCAGAACGCCGAGGGCCAGCAATATAAGGTCTCGGGGCAGGTTACGCATGTCGATCCGCCCAACTCGGTTGGTTTCACCTGGGGCTGGCATGACGATCAGGATCAGCGCGGCGCGGAAAGCCACGTGACGCTGACCGTTGAGCCGGCTGGCGACGGCGCGCGCCTGATACTGGATCACCGCGAGCTGGGCGATGATGAGATCGCGGCCAACCACAATTCCGGCTGGACCTCGTCACTGCGCAAGCTTGAAGCTCAGTTTTAAGGAATTTATCAGGGAGGAAGAGAAATGCCTCAATTTTTGTTTGTCTATCACGGCGGTCATACCCCAACCGATCCCGCCGAAATCGAAGCGACCATGGCAGCCTGGGGCGCGTGGTTTCAAAACATGGGCGACGCGCTCGACATCCCCGGCAACCCGGTGGGCCAGTCCTATACAGTCAGTTCCGGTGGCGTCGTTGACAATGGCGGCGCCAACCCGGCCTCTGGCTTTACAGTCGTCAAGGCTGACAGCATTGATGCCGCGACCGAGATGGCCAAGGGCTGCCCCATGGTTGTCAACGGTTCTGGCTCGGTCGAAGTGGCCGAGGTACATCCGATAGAAATGTGACCCTTAGCCGGGGAACCTCGGCGCTGGGCGGATCACGCCGCATTCAAACCCTCGGCGGCTGTATTGAATGGCGTTCATGAATTTGCGGGTGGCCGAGTGATCGGCCTCCAGCACGCCCAGATGCACCAGAATGGCGGCGATGGCGCATTCGCTGGCGCGGGTCGTGCCGTCGGTTATCTTCAGTGCCACGCCCATGCGCTTTTCCGGGATGATGGCGACGAAAACGGCTTCGGCCCCGGTCTTGATCGCGGCGCGGCCGCTCATGGCGCGCATCAGCTCCGTGCAGGCGCGGTTCTCGCCCGCGACGAGCTCGGGGTGCTTTATCATTGCGGCGGTCAACTGTGCCGCCGCATCGCTGGCCCGATCCGACCGGTCAGCGGCCGAGGCAAACCACGCCATCGATCGCGCCAGCCCCGTCAACGAAGTTGCAAAGTTCGGCGCCGAACAGCCGTCGATGCCATAGGCCGGGCTGGTCTCGCCCGTGGTTTCTTCGATCGCTGACAGGCAAGCCTGTTGGACCGGGTGGTCGATTTCCAGATATTCCGGGCCTGCGCCCATATGCTGCGCCACGGTCAGGAACCCGCAATGCTTGCCCGAGCAATTGTTGTGAATCTGACAAGGCGTGTCGTCGGCTAGGATCAAACCGTCCCGCGCCGCCATGTCGTCGGGTTCTTGCGGGCCGCAACGCAGATCATGCTCGCTCAGGCCCAGATGGTCCAACCACGCCGACACCCGGTCCGTATGGATATGCGCGCCGTTATGTGAGGCGCAGGCCAGCGCCAGATGTTCGCTATTGAGTCCATATTTTGCGGCGGCACCGGAAGTAATCAGCGGCAGCCCCTGAATCATCTTGGCCGAGGATCGCGGATAGATCACCGCATGCGGATCACCCCAGCTTTGCACGATCTGGCCGCTGTCATCACAGATCACTGCGTGGCCCAGATGCAGGCTTTCCAACAGGGGACCTCGCCACAGTTCTGTCATTGGTACCGGCTGCGTCATCTGGCCCCTCCTTAATATGCGCAAAATTCTGCCAATCGCCCTTTCGCCTGTGGCGAAACCTGCGTTAGTGTGTGTATGTCGACAATCATCGGAATACGCAACTTACAGACGAACCGGCAAGGTCCGCAGGCATTTCCGATGGGTATGAGGTTTTAGGTCGAGCTAGGAGGCTGGACAAATGGGATCGAAACTCGTCCGTGTGATTGCGGGCCTGTGCGTGGCGGGGATGGCCACAACTGCAACCGCTCAGCAGGCGACAAGCACCAACCGCGTGGCGGCTAAGACCGATTGGAGCGTATTCGTCGAGGATGATCCCACCGAATGCTGGAGCGTGTCTGCCCCTAAGGAAACCGTCAACACGCGCGGCGGTCGGGTGGTTTCGGTGCGCCGCAGCGACATCCTGCTGTTTGTGTTCTATCGACCCAATGCCGAAGTCAAAGGTCAGGTGACCTTTACCGGCGGTTATCCCTTTGCCGCTGGCTCTACCGTCAACCTTGAGATTGACGGAACCGAGTTCGAACTGATCACTGAAGGCGAATGGGCCTGGCCCGCAACCGAAGGCGAGGACTTGAAAGTGGTCGCGGCCATGAAACGCGGGACCGAGGCTGTGCTGACTGCGCGCTCTGAGCGTGGCACGCAGACCAAGGATACTTTCTCGCTGCTGGGCTTCACCGCAGCGATCGAAGACGCCGAGACGCGCTGCACCAACTGATCCGAATCCGCAGGCATGCTAAACCCCGTCTTTTGGCGGGGTTTTTGTTTCGAAATACCAAAGGTCTTTACGCCACGTCTGTCCGCAAATTTGATCGGCATCAAAGCGAGTCACTGACATTTCTGAACTAATCAGTTCAGAGCTGGGAAGGAGCTTGCAAATGCTGAACAAATCTCTTGCCGTGTTGATGATTATGGCTGCCGCATTGCTGAGTGCATGCGAAAAGGGCAGCGATACATATCCTGTCTCTGGCGAGCAGTGTGGTCCGGAAGATCCCGTCAAAACTTTGGATGCTGCAGATTGTAACATCCTGCCTCCGGGCGTTTGAAACGTCCGTTTTTTTCAAGACTGGTGAAAAGGGTTCGGTCGCAGCGGGTTGCCCTGTGGCCGAACCAAAACGGGACGCTGGTCAAACACGTGCTACGTTGGGCGCATAGGAAGCGTCTTTTGTAGGAGCAGACAATGCGCCACGTGCTAATGGTTTTACTGGTTTCATCACCTGCGTTCGCCGATCCGACATTGGAATGTTCAGATGCGAGTTCACAGGTCGAGATCGGATCATGTGTCGGAGAAATGGAAGAGAGGGTCAATCTGGCCCTGGAGGCCAGTTATGGTTTCGCCATGCAGGCTGCCAAAGAGTTGGATGATGTAACGGAACGCGTCGTCGCCCAACCCGCGTTGGAAGCCTCACAAGACGCATGGACCGGATACCGGGACGCACAATGCGAGGCCATTGGCGCCTCGTACGGTGGAGGATCAGGAACCGGCATCGCCATCACCGCCTGCCGTGTCGATCTGGGGCGTGCGCGCGTGGACGAATTGCTGCGCTATGCAAATTAAGCGCGACGATTTCTTTTGATCTTTGCGCGCGATCCTATATAGAGGCGCATCCCAAGCCAGAATCCGTTGAGATAGCCACATGTCGCCCAAAGCGCCGATCACTCAAGACGTCATGACCATCCCCCGCAAATTGCCCGAGGGGAAGATTAACCTTGTCGGCCTGACACGGGACCAGCTGCGGGCAGTGCTGATCGAAAACGGCACGCCTGAAAAGCAGGCTAAAATGCGCACTGGGCAAATCTGGCAGTGGATTTACCAATGGGGCGCGCGCGACTTTGGTGAGATGACCAATCTGGCGAAGGCCTACCGCGCGCAATTGGCCGAGAATTTCGTGATCGAAATCCCCGAGGTTGTGACCCGTCAGGTTTCCGAGGACGGCACCCGTAAATACCTGTGTCGCATCGCGGGTGGCCATGAGGTTGAGGTGGTATATATCCCCGAAGAGGATCGCGGCACGCTGTGTATCTCGTCTCAAGTGGGCTGCACCCTGACCTGTTCTTTCTGTCACACGGGCACGCAGAAGCTGGTGCGCAACCTGACGGCAGCCGAGATTGTCGGGCAGGTGATGATGGCGCGCGATGATCTTGAAGAATGGCCGGTCCCAGGTGCGCCCAAGGACGAAACCCGCTTGCTGTCCAACATCGTTCTGATGGGCATGGGTGAACCGCTTTATAATTTCGACAACGTCCGCGACGCGATGAAGATCGCCATGGACCCCGAAGGAATTTCCCTGTCGCGCCGCCGGATCACTCTGTCGACCTCGGGCGTGGTGCCTGAAATCGCGCGCACGGCCGAGGAAATCGGCTGCTTACTGGCGATTTCCTTCCATGCGACCACTGACGAAACCCGCGATGTGCTGGTGCCAATCAACAAGCGCTGGAACATCGAAGAGCTGTTGCAGGCTCTGGCCAGCTACCCCAAAGCGTCGAACTCGGAGCGGATCACGTTCGAGTACGTGATGCTGGATGGTGTCAATGACAGCGACGAGGATGCGCATCGCCTGATCGACCACATCAAGCGTCACAACATCCCTGCCAAGATCAACCTGATCCCGTTCAACGAATGGCCCGGCGCGCCGTATAAGCGCAGCTCGAACAACCGTATCCGGGCTTTTGCCAATATCATCTATCAGGCCGGCTATGCTTCACCGATCCGCAAAACACGCGGCGAGGACATCATGGCAGCCTGCGGTCAGTTGAAATCGGCGACCGAACGCGCGCGCAAATCCCGCAAGCAGATTGAGGCCGAGGCCGGGCTGCAAGGCTGACAAGCAGATTGTGTCCGGTTCGACGTCAATAATTTAATTTCCGGGCCGCTGTTTTTTGCATTCGAAATTTGTTATATTTCGCATGCTGGGGCTGGAACGCGCATCTCACTCTTGCGCACAAAGCGGTGAAAACCGTCGGTCGGCTGTGGCGCGTTTGTTCAGGGCCGCTATCATTTTCCAAGTATGACGTGCGGCGTTCAGGCGAACCTTATGAACCAGGTGGGCCATTTTTATGATTTTACAATTCACACGTGCTTTTTTGATTGTTCCGGCAGCACTGTTGATTTGCGGTGTTTTTGCCGCAGACGCCGTTGCCCAATCTACCGGCGAAGACGCGCATATCGCCATCGAAAACCCGGCGGATCTGTCGAAGGAAGAAGCGTTGCAGATCTACAATTCTTTGCAGCGGCGCATGGCGCGAGGCTACGACGCCGCAAAGCTGGATTTGTTGATGAACTATCAGAATTGGCCATTGTTCAATGATGCACCCTATATCTCGGCCACTCACGGTCAGCGGTTCGTAAACAGCTATGCCAATCGCATGGCGCATAACTACGGCACCATGCAAGAGGGTGAAAAGCTGCCCGTGGGCTCGGTTCTGGCCAAGGACAGCGTCACCGTCACCGACGAAGGCAACATCCATCCCGGAGCCTTGTTCGTGATGGAAAAATTGCCCGAAGGTGCCAGCCCGGAAACGGCCGACTGGCGGTACATCATGGTGTTGCCGGACGGGTCTCTGTTTGGCGATACGACGGGGTTTCGTGCGTCGGCGGTCGCCTATTGCCACGAGTGCCACGAAGCAGTCGCGGATCGGGACTATACCTTCTTCGTGCCCGAGGAATACATCGCCAACAATTGACTACCCTCTCTTGAGTCGCGCGGTGCCGATCACTTCGATCAGAGTCTGGCGGATCGGTTCGGGTTGTGCGTCCACGGCATTTAGAACTTCGCGTAGTTCTGCGCGTAACCCGTGCATCTGGTCGATCAGAGAGATCATCATCGACAGTGCATCGGGCTCCATCTCGTACTGATCGTGCAACTCACAGGCCAGTTCCAGGCGCGCCACGTCGAGGCTTTGATAGACGAGGCCCTGTTCGGTTTGTTCGGGAATAACGATCTCGGCGGCCAGATATTCTGTTAACCTGGTCGAGGTCAGGCGGGTGACGGTTGCGATCAGCTGCTCTTCGGTCAGGGTGCGGGTCATGACGGCATTCCTTTCCGCGGATCATAGCTGTGGTTCTCGCGCCATGTTTCCATGAATTGCTTCAGGTCTTCGTCGATCTGGTCTGGCATCGTCACGGTCAGCTCGATCAGCTGATCCCCGCGCTCGGTTGAGCCGCGTTTCTTTACCCCTTTGCCCCGCAGACGCAGGGTCTTGCCGCTGCTGGTGCCTGCCGGAACGCTGACATTGACGCCACCGTCGATGGTGGGGGCGGGCACCTTGCCGCCCAGAATGGCCTCATCGATGGTGATCGGCAGGGTAATGTGGATGTCGTCGCCCTGACGGTCAAAGACCGGGTGTTTCGCGACCGAGACTGTGACCAGCGCGTCGCCCGGTGGCCCGTCACCAAAGCCCGGATCACCTTTGCCGCGCAGACGGATGGTCTGACCGTCGGTGATACCGGCGGGGATTTTCACTTCGATCCGATCGCCATCGGGCAGAGTCAGTTTCTGGCTGGCGCCGAACACCGCATCCAGAAAGCTGATCTGCAGGTTGTAGGCGCGATTATGCCCCGGCGCGTGGAATTCATGGGTGCGCTGACCGTATCCGCCACGGCCCCGCATGAACTCGGCAAATATATCCGACATGTCGTCCGGGTCTGCCTGACGGCCGCGATAGGGGTTTCCTGCGGCCTCGGAGTATTCGCGGTAATACTGCTGCTGAGGGCGTTCCTGACCCGAGGCGTCGATCTCACCCCGGTCGTATTGCCCACGCTTTTCGGGGTCTTTCAGCAGGTCATAGGCTGCGGCTGCGGCCTTGAATTTGGCTTCGGCCTCGGCGTCACCGGGTTTCAGATCAGGGTGGCATTCCTTGGCGATACGCCGATAGGCCTTTTTGATCTCGGCGTCGCTGGCGTCTTTGGCGACACCAAGGGCGGAATAGGGATCGTCGCTCATCTCACCTCTCGCGGGTCGGACTGAACAGGTTGGTTTTATCATGCGTTTTCAACGACCCAAAAGGAAGAGGGTTTTGAAACCGCTCGCAAATCCCAATAGGTCTGTTAACATATGCATGTTTCGAATTGTTTTGACGGAGACCCCCATGACGCGCAGACTCAAATCCATTCTGGCCCTGCTGGCCGGGAATGCCATAGGGTTGTTGCTGGCTGCGATTTTGCTGCCGGAATTTGCGATCCGGCCGATCTCGTTCATTGTGGTGGTGATCGTCTTTACACTGGTGCAGTGGATCGCTGAGCCATTGATCCTGAAGCTGGGTGAAAAAAGAGCGCCCGCAATAAAGGGCGGGATTGCCTTGATCGTGACCTTCGTGGGCCTGCTGATCACCGATTTGGTCACCAATGGGCTGACTGTGGGCGGGATTTCCAACTTGTTGGCTGCGACGCTGTTGGTCTGGCTGGGCGCGTTGATCGGCAGCATCGTTTTGCCGATCTATGTATTCCCCGAGTTGCGCGAGCCTAAGAAGTAATCACAGCGCATTCAGGCTGGCGTCGATGGCTTGCCAGAGTTCTTCCACGGGTTCGCATCCGACCGACAGGCGAATGAAGGCGGGGTCGACATCGTCGCCCCACCGCGCGCGGCGCTCGGCTGAACTGTGGACACCGCCGAAGGAGGTGGCGGGGCGCAGCAGCGGGCAGGCATTGATGAAGGTCTCGGCTTTCTCTTCGCTCTCTAGCGTGATCGACAGAAGGAACCCGAACCGTGTGGTCTGCGCCTTGGCCAGCGCGTGCGACGGATCTGTGGGCAGGCCGGGATAGCGGATGAGTTTCACCGCCGTATGGTCGGCCATCCGTTCGGCCAACGCCTGAGCCGAGCTGCACATGCGGTCAAAACGCACGTCCAGCGTTTCCAGCCCGCGATGCAGCAACCAAGCCTCATGGGGGCCGGGGATCGCGCCGGACACGCGTCGCCATTCCTCGACACGCTCCATGATCTGCGCATTGCGACTGGCAACATGACCCATCAGCAGGTCCGAATGTCCGCCCATGGCCTTGGTATCCGATGCCACCACCATGTCGATGCCCATATCCAGAGGCCGCTGACCCAAAGGCGTCATGGTCGTATTGTCGGCAATCGTTATCCCTCCGACGGCACGCACGGCTTGGGCGATGGCGGGCAGGTCCATCATGTCCAGCCCGGGGTTCGATGGGCTTTCGACAAAGACCACATCGAACCCGTCAAATCCGCCCTCGGCAAAGGTGGTTGTCGGACGCTCGGTGACTGAAACGCCCAGCCCGGACAAAAAGCGGTCGGCCAATACCCGCGTGACGTAGTAACCGTCCGATGGGATCAATAGGCGCGACCCGGCTTTCACGGTCGCAAACAACGCGGCCGAGATCGCCCCCATGCCCGACGGGAAGGTCAGGCAGGGCGCATCTTCCAGATGGGCCAGAACGTGTTCCAGATGCTGCCATGTGGGGTTGTCGACCCGGCCATAAGTGGGCAGGCCATCGGGTGCGCCGGGAAGATGGAACATGCTGCTTTGGGTCAACGGCAGCGCCACTGGCTCGCCCGCGTTCAGGGTATTGCCGCGCAGATGCAGCATCTCTCCGGTCTTCGGCGCCATCCCTCAGCGCCCCGGGATTTCGTCGCGGGGTGGGGCGGGTTCCCAGTTCTCGATGATATCGACCGCCTCTTGCGCGGTGTCGACAAAGCGGAACAGGTCGAGGTCTTCGTCCGAGATGGTGCCCGCATCGGCCAGCGCCTCCCAGTTGATGACCTTTTCCCAGAACGCGCGACCGAACAGCAGGAAGGGCACACGCTCCATCCGGCCGGTCTGGATCAGGGTGAGGGATTCGAACAGCTCATCCATGGTGCCAAAACCGCCGGGGAAGATGGTGATGGCGCGGGCGCGCATCAGAAAGTGCATCTTACGGATGGCAAAATAGTGGAAGTTGAAGCTGAGGTCCGGCGTCACGTATTCATTCGGCGCCTGTTCGTGTGGAAGCACGATGTTCAATCCGATGGAACAGCCGCCCGCGTCCTGCGCGCCGCGGTTCCCGGCCTCCATCACGCCGGGGCCACCGCCGGTGACGATGACGTTCTCACGGCAGCCGGTTTCATTCGATTTCTCGGTCATCAGCCGGGCGAACTCGCGCGCCTCGTCATAGTACTCCGACAAGTTGGCCAAGGTCTGCGTTCGTGCAGTGTGCTTCTGCGACGGCTCAGGAATGCGCGCTCCGCCGAACATGACGATGGTCGAGGTGATCTCGCGCTCGGTCATGATCATCTCGGGCTTCAGCAGTTCCAGTTGCAGGCGCACTGGACGCAGCTCATCTCGGCACAGGAAATCGTCATCGGCAAAGGCAAGGCGATAGGCGGGTGAGCGTGTTTGCGGTGTGTCCGGCACCTCGCTCGCGGTCGAGCGGTCGGTCTGTGCGTCGCGGAAAGGGCTGAGGCGGTCTTCTCTCATGGATGATGGTTCCCTGCTTGCGTGTTCCTCAAACAGCTATAGGGTTCGCGGGCAGAGCGCCAGTCACGGAAGAACAACAATGAATTGGAAGAGTGAGATTTCAGCAGCCGCCGACCGCATCGCCGGGTATGCGCAGGTGACGCCGGTGATGGAAAGCCACGTGCTGGGCTATCCGGTCGAGATGAAGCTGGAGCATCTGCAACACACCGGCAGTTTCAAGGCGCGCGGGGCGTTCAATACATTGCTCAGCATGGACGTGCCCGAAGCGGGTGTCGTGGCGGCGTCCGGCGGCAATCATGGCGCTGCGGCGGCTTACGCGGCACGGGCGCTGGGGTATCCGGCAAAAATCTTCGTGCCAGAAATCGCGGGGCCGTCCAAGATCGCCCTGATCGAACAGACGGGTGCTGATCTGAGTGTGGTGTCAGGTGAATATGCCAACGCGCTGACCGGGGCGCAGGACCATGAAAAGGCAACCGGCGCGATGCAGATCCACGCCTATGATGCGCCTGCCACCGTGGCCGGGCAGGGCACCTGCTTTGCCGAATGGGAGGCGCAGGGGTTGCAAGCTGACACTATCCTAGTTGCCGTCGGTGGCGGCGGCCTGATCGCCGGGGCGCTGGGCTGGTTTCAGGGCACGCGCAAGATCGTGGCGGTTGAACCCGAAACCTCCTGCGCGTTGAACGCGGCCTTGCAGGCGGGTGAGCCGGTGGATGTCACCGTCTCGGGCATTGCGGCTAACGCGCTGGGCGCGCGGCGGATCGGGTCGATCTGTTTTGGGTTGGCGCAGGGGATGACCGCGGTTTTGGTGTCCGATGACGCCATCGCCGAGACACAGCAACGTCTGTGGCGGGCGCATCGAATTCTGGTGGAACCGGCTGGCGCGACGGCCCTGGCGGCTTTGACCTCGGGGGCGTATCAGCCTGCGCCGGGGGAACGCGTCGCGGTGCTGGTCTGCGGCGGAAATATCGCGCCTGACCCGTTGAACGGCTGAAACCGCAGCAATCAGCCGCAAAGGGCGCGTTCTGCGTCGCATTGCGGCCAGTCCCTTGCTTGCGTATAGGCAACACCAACGTGAACAGATTCTGCAGGGAGCCGCAAATGTCCAACGCGCAACTGGAAGCCGCCATCGAATCCGCCTGGGAGGCGCGCGACACCATCACCCCCGCCACCACCGGCGAGACCCGCGAAGCGATTGAAGATACGCTGAACGCGCTGGACAGTGGTTCGCTGCGTGTGGCCGAAAAGCTCGACAGTGGCGACTGGCATGTGAACCAGTGGGCCAAGAAGGCGGTTCTGCTGGGGTTCCGCATCAAGGATATGGAAATCCAGAACGGTGGCCCTCAGGCCGGTGGTTGGTGGGACAAAGTGGACAGCAAGTTCGCGGGCTGGGGTGAGAACCATTGGCAAGCCGCCGGTTTCCGCGCCGTCCCGAACTGCGTGGTCCGCAAATCGGCTTATATCGCACCGGGCGTAGTGCTGATGCCGTCTTTCGTGAACCTGGGCGCTTATGTCGACGAAGGCACCATGGTTGATACATGGGCCACTGTTGGGTCCTGCGCGCAGATTGGTAAGAACGTTCACCTGTCGGGCGGCGTTGGCATTGGCGGGGTGTTGGAGCCGATGCAGGCCGGACCGACCATAATCGAGGATAACTGCTTTATCGGTGCGCGTTCCGAGGTGGTCGAGGGCTGCATCGTACGCGAAGGCTCGGTTCTGGGCATGGGCGTGTTCATCGGCAAGTCGACCAAAATCGTCGACCGCGAAACCGGTGAGGTCATGTACGGCGAAGTACCGCCCTATTCGGTGGTTGTTGCCGGTTCGATGCCGTCCAAGAACAATGTCAGCCTGTATTGTGCCGTCATCGTGAAACGGGTGGATGAAAAAACCCGCTCGAAAACCGGGATCAACGAGCTGCTGCGCGACTAATCCCGGAAGCAGAATTGAATGAGGGCTGTAGCATTGCTGCAGCCCTTTTTTGTTGCATTATTCCTTGATCGGATAACGGTCAGACTCTTCAAACACGTCAATGACCCGGGAACCGGCCTTGATCGTGCCGCCATGAACGACGCCAGAGGGGATCGTATAGCTGTCGCCTGGGCGATAGGTCTTGGTTTCCTCGCCAATGGTCAGTCTGACCTCGCCCTCGATCACGGTGCCCCATTGTGCCTTGTGCGAATGCGCAGGCAGTTCGAAATCCTTAAGGAAGGTGAAAAACGCGACCAGACCAGACTCTGATCGGATCACTGCGCATTGCACCACGTCGTCTGGGAAAGGTATGTCGAGTTGCGGAAAATCAGTAATGAAATCAGGGTAGGGCATGAAGGCGTCCTTTGTAGTCAGTGTGCCGGCACTATGGTGGCGTCGCATGGGATCCGCAATTCCCAATCGCTTGACCGGGCGCGGTCGCGCCGCTATGGCCCCCTGCATGGAAAAGCAAAAGAAACCCTCTCGTCAGCAAGTCTATACCCTGCTTGTGCAGATCGGCCGTAAGGATGGCGATGGCCTGCCCGAAGGCGCAACCGGGGCGGCGCTGATGTGTTTTGCCAGCGGTGTGGATGAGGCCGAGGCCGTGCGCGAAACCGTGGCGATCCTAAAGCAGGCCGATACGGCTCCGCTGGATGTCACTGGCTATGGCACTCTGGCCGAGCGTGAGGCGCAGGGCCATGACATCGACCCGGACGAACGGGCGCTGATGCAGCGGGCTTTGGACGAAAACGCGGTCATCGTCGCACAGATGACGCCGTTTTTTGGAGATGAGGAACCGGCTTAGTTCCGCACCCCGAACCACTTGCGGTAAATCTCGTCATAGGTGCCGTCCTCGCGCAGGGCCAGCAGCGCCTGATTGACATCTTCGACCAGAGGCGATCCGGTTGGGAAGGCGATGCCATAGCTTTCGCGCAGGAACACGCCGCCGGTCATGGTGGCGATCCGGCGCCCTTGATGCACCGCATAGTAGGACAGGATCGGTGCGTCAAAAACCACGGCGTTCAGGTCCTTGTTTTCGAATGCGGTCAGCATCTCTTGCAGCCCCGGATAGCCGGTGAATTCAATCTCGCGCCGGTTCAGGAAGTTCGCGGCGGTTGAGCCTGAAATCGTGCCAACTTGCTTGCCATACAGGTCGTTGACTGAGTTTACGTTGCCAGTAATCGCATCCACCGTCATGACCGAAGTGATCCTGGCGGTAAAAACCGAGACGATGAACAGGGATGAGACAACCAGTACCACGCCCAACAGGCGGCCAAACAGAGTGCGCGGCATTCGTTCCTCGAACCCGCCATTCACCACCAGATTGAGCGCCCACCAGAAGGACGGAAACCAGGCTTCGTTCAGCTTGCGGTCGAAATAGGGCTGTGAGCGGCGTTCAAATCCCCACATCAGCATGCCGCCACCCAGCAGGATGGCAAAGGCCAGACCAATGGCGATAAACAGCTCGCGCGACAGCAATGCTTGCAGCAGCGATGGTCGACGCGCGGCATCGGACGGGACCATGATTTGCAGGCCGGCCTCAAAGATGGGCTGGCTGAAATCCATCTGCGTCTCGCGCGCGGCAGTGATCGAGATATTGGCGATGGCCAGATCGGCTGACCCGTCCTGCACTGCGCCCAGCATGTCACCAAACCCTTCGACGCGATCGACCGAATAGTCCCAGCTCAACGATTGCGCCAGCGCCGCAAGCAAGTCCATGGAAAACCCGGTCTGAACCCCGTCTTCAACATAGGAAAACGGAGGGCGGGTCACCGTGGTGACATTCAGTGCCTGCGCCTGGCTTTGCTGTGCAAGAACCGTGAACGTCAGGCAGATCAGTGCGAATAGCGCGCGTATCATCGTCAAGTACCTGTTTCGCGCGGCTCTAACGCAATTTTGATCGGCGCGGCAAGGTGATCGCAGGGGAAAGGCGCGTGTTTTATTGGGGTGTCAGGCTGATGCCAGAGCAAAAAAGCCCGAAGATTCGCGGTGGCAGGGGTTGGCAATTGGTCCAATTCGTTGAATCTGTGCGCGATCCAGTGCGCGAATGAACCAAAGGGGCCCAAGAATGACTGATCCGGTAGAACTGACGGCAGACCTGATCCGTTGCCCATCGGTCACACCCGAGGAAGGTGGCGCTCTGGTGTTGCTGGAAAAAAGGCTCTCGGATGCGGGGTTCGAATGCACTCGTGTCGACCGTGGCGGCATTAGCAACCTTTTCGCGCGGTGGGGCGACAAAGGCCATGCGCGCAGCTTTGGGTTCAACGGTCATACCGATGTGGTGCCGGTCGGGGATGAGGCCGCTTGGACCAAGCCTCCGTTTGGTGCGGAAATCCTCGATGGCGTGATGTACGGGCGTGGGACCACCGATATGAAATCCGGCGTTGCGGCTTTTGCCGCTGCCGCTATGGATTTCGTGTGCGACACACCGCCTGATGGGGCCGTCATTCTGACGATCACCGGCGATGAGGAGGGCGACGCCGTGGACGGCACAACCGCGTTGCTGGATTACATGGCCGAGGCGGATGAAAAGATGTCGGTCTGTCTGGTGGGTGAGCCGACCTGCCCAAACACGATGGGCGAGATGATGAAAATCGGGCGGCGCGGCTCGATGACAGCATGGTTCACGGTGACGGGCGTGCAGGGGCATTCGGCCTATCCGAATCGGGCCAAGAACCCACTGCCCGCCATGGCGCATCTGATGCATCAATTGGCCAGCCACGAGTTGGATCAGGGCACGGATCACTTTGACGCTTCGACACTGGCGGTCGTCAATATCGACACGGGCAATCAGGCGACCAACGTGATCCCGGCACAGTGTACCGGGGCAGTGAACATCAGATTCAACGATCTGCATTCCGGTGCGAGCCTGAGCGACTGGCTGAAAGCCGAAGCCGCAGCAGTGGTCAAGGCATATGATGTTGAGGTCGACACTAAAATCAAAATCTCGGGCGAAAGCTTCCTGACCCCGCCCGGCCCTCTGTCCGATCTGGTGGCGCAAGCGGTTGAGGCGGAAACCGGAATTCGGCCCGAGATGTCGACCACCGGCGGTACTTCGGATGCGCGGTTCGTCAAGAACCACTGCCCGGTGGTCGAATTCGGTCTGGTTGGTCGCACAATGCATCAGGTGGATGAGTGTGTTGAGGTGGCCCAGATTGACCAACTCAAAGCGATCTATTCACGTATCCTGCGGGACTATTTCGCCTGATCCATGCAGCGCACTCTGGTCATCATGGTGAAAGAACCGCGCCCGGGCCGGGTGAAAACGCGCTTGGGGCGGGATATTGGCCTGGTTGGAGCGGCCTGGTGGTTTCGGCACCAGACCCGGTCACTGATCCGACGACTGAGGGACCCGCGTTGGCAAATCGTGCTGGCGGTCGCCCCCGACAGGGAAGGTTTGACTAGTCGCATCTGGCCCGCTGACCTGCCCCGCGCGGCGCAAGGGCGGGGGGACCTTGGCGACCGGATGGGGCGGATGCTGCGGGGCATGCCAATCGGGCCGGTCTGTCTGATCGGCGCGGATATTCCGGGCATCACACGGGGACATATCGCGCAGGCTTTCAAGGCACTGGGTCACGCCCAGATGGTGTTCGGCCCCGCACCGGACGGGGGGTACTGGCTGGTTGGCGCGCAGCGCTTTGGTGCGTTGCCGCCGCGCTTGTTCCGCAACGTTCGCTGGTCGACCGAACACGCACTGGCCGATACGCTGGCTTCGGTTCCCGGCACGCGCGTGGCGCTATTGGATCAGTTGCGCGATGTCGACACAGTAGCTGATCTGAAACGCTGATCCTTTTTAGTCATGACGCCGTCGCACCGCCGTGCTAGGCCGGAATTATGACTCGCATCCCCACCAAGCAGGAGGTCCTTGACTGGATCTCGGCGAACCCCACCCTGACCTCGAAACGCGATATCGCCAAGGCCTTTGGTATCAAGGGCGCGGATCGGATCGACCTGAAACGCATCCTCAAGGAACTTGAGGCCGAAGGGCATCTGGAAAAGCGCAAGCGCAGCTATCGCGACCCGGATCGCCTGCCGCCAGTCAGTGTGTTGCAGGTGAAGGCTCCGAACGAGGATGGCGACCTGTTTGCACGGCCTTTGGAATGGCACGGTGAGGGCGTGGAACCCATCGTGCTGATCGTCACCCGCGCCAGCGACCCGGCACTGGGCGAGGGCGACCGCATTCTGGCCCGCCTGACTGTGGTGCATGAGGAAGACCACAATTACGAGGCCCGACTGATCCGACGCATCGGCACCAACCCGCGCAAGATCGTCGGCATCTTCCGCAAAAGCGCCGAGGGCGGGCGGATCGTGCCCATCGACAAGACCGGTCAGACGGAATGGCTGGTCCACGACGGGGCCGTTCTGGGTGCGAAGGATGGCGAGTTGGTCGAGGCCGAGCAAGCCGGACCCAAGAACCGCATGGGTCTGCCCCGCGCGCGTATTGTCGAGCGGCTGGGTGACCCGTCGGCGCCCAAGGCCGTGTCCCTGATTGCCATCCACCAACATGGCATCCCGGACGACTTCCCGGACAAGGTGATCGCCGAAGCCGACAAGGCCAAACCCGAGGGCCTGAAGGGGCGCGAAGACCTGCGGGATATGCCACTGCTGACCATCGACCCCTCGGATGCGCGAGATCATGACGATGCGTGTTACGCCCATTCTGATGACGACCCCAATAACCCCGGCGGGCATGTGATCTGGGTCGCTATTGCCGATGTCGCCGCCTATGTGCAGCCCGGCACCGCGCTGGACCGAGAGGCGCGCAAACGTGGCAATTCCAGCTATTTCCCCGACCGTGTGGTGCCGATGCTGCCGGATCGTCTGTCGGGCGACTTGTGCTCTCTGCACGAAGGCGTTCCGCGCGCGTGTATCGCCGTGCGGATGCAAATCGACGCGGACGGCAACAAGATTGGTCACCGGTTCGTGCGCGGCCTGATGCGCTCGGCTGCCTCGCTGCATTACGCCGAAGTGCAGGAAGCTATCGATGGCAATCCCAACGACCGCACCGGGCCGTTATTGGAACCAGTGCTGAAACCGCTCTATGCCGCTTATGCCGCTCTAAAAAAGGCGCGCGCGGTGCGGCAGCCGTTGGAACTGGACCTGCCGGAACGCAAGATCGTGCTCAGCGATGCGGGCGAAGTGACCAGCGTAGCCTTCCGCGAACGGCTGGACGCGCATAAGCTGATCGAGGAATTCATGATCCTCGCCAATGTCGCTGCCGCCGAGACACTGATCGCCAAGCGCCGCCCGCTGCTGTTCCGCGTGCACGAGGAACCGGCGCCCGAGAAGCTGGAAAGCTTGCGGGAAACGGCGCAGGCGGCGGGACTGAACCTCGCCAAAGGGCAGGTTTTACAAACCCGTCATCTGAACGCGCTGCTGAACGCCGCCGCCGGGACTGAGGATGCGGAACTGATCAACCTCACAACCCTGCGGTCGATGGCACAGGCGTATTACAACCCCGAGAATTTTGGCCATTTCGGGCTGGCGCTGCGGAACTACGCGCATTTCACTTCGCCGATCCGGCGCTACGCCGATCTGATCGTGCATCGCGCGCTAATTTCGTCACATGGTTGGGGTAAGGACGGGCTGACCGAGGATGAAATCGCCCGTCTCGAAGAAACGGCCACCCATATCTCGGACACTGAACGCCGCTCGATGATGGCCGAGCGCGATACGACCGACCGCTATCTGGCGGCCTATCTGAGCGAGCGCGTCGGCAATGAATTCTCGGGCCGGATCAGCGGCATCGCCCGGTTTGGTGCATTCGTCAAAATGGATGAGACCGGCGCAGATGGGCTGGTGCCCGTGCGATCATTGGGCCGCGAGTTCTTCCATTTTGACCGCGAGGCCGGAACCCTGATGGGCTCGGACACCGGGCTGATCATTGCCATCGGCCAGCGCGTCACTGTGCGCCTGACCGAGGCCACACCCGTCACCGGCGGGCTGGAGCTGGAATTGCTGTCGATAGACGATCAGGCCCTGCCGCGCGGTCGTGGCCCGAAAGGCCGTCCGACCCGGCGCAAGGCGGTCAGCACCAAGCGCAAGAAAGACAAGGTCAAACGCAAGGTTGAACGCAAACGCCGTCAGAGGTGATAGGTCAGCGCCCGTGCAATCAGCCAGCCGTGGCGTGTGGGATCGATCTGCGCGGGGTCGTCGAACAGAACGGCTCGGTTGCCATCCAGCTGATCCTCACCCGGAAAAGCCGAGGTGAAATCGCCCATCAACCGGCTTTGGCAATGCACGAATATCGCAAAACAGGCCGATTTATGTGCGCCGACCCGGATTGTCGAACCCTTTGGCGACAGATAGGCGGGCTGCCCCCAGCGCAGCGCCTCTTGCAGAGGCTGCGCGGCCGGTAAAGACGCGGCGGTATCGAAGATCAGATCGCGCAGGATCAGTGCGCCGGAACGGGCCTCCTTTGGCAATGCATCATACGCAGCGGCCACTTTGGGATCGGCAAAAGGTGTCATGCCAGCAGCTTATCCCTTTTGGCCGCTTACGTCAGAAGTTTTGGTCTGGGCCCTTTGTGAATTTCACGTTTTGCGCTATCCTGACCCCGAGCAGTAATCAGGATTTTCGGAATGCGTAAATGCACAAGTGGCATCATAGCCGCTGCATTATGGGCATCCATTGTGCAGGCGGAATCCCTTAACACGGCGGACGGGTCGCAGACCTTTCAGCTGGCCTCGGCCGATATGGTGGTATCCCTCCGACCGGTCGTGCGGCCCACAGCCAAGGAGTATCGGGTGTCAACCGAAGGAAACGCGCGATTTCAGGCGTGGTTGGGGGCGTTTCGCGAGCGTGCGCTCGAACAGGGCATTTCCCCCGCAACGCTGGATCGGGCACTGACGGGCCTGACCTATAACAAGAAGATCGTCGAACGCGATCGTAATCAGGCCGAGTTTACGAAGCCAATCTGGGAGTATCTGGATTCTGCGGTCTCGGATACACGGATTGCCAATGGTCGTGCGGGGCTGGAACGCCATCATGCGACCCTGACCCGGATCGAGGCGCAATTTGGCGTCGAAAAAGAGGTCGTCACCGCGATCTGGGGGCTTGAGACCGCGTTCGGGACGTTCCGGGGCAGCGACCACACGATCCGTTCGCTGGCGACGCTGGCCTTTGACGCTCGGCGGGCGCAGTTCTTTGAAACCCAGCTGATCGCAGCGTTGCAAATCATTCAAGCGGGCGATGTCAGCCCCCGCAACATGGTCGGCAGTTGGGCTGGTGCGATGGGGCATACGCAGTTCATGCCAACCTCGTATCTGGATCACGCGGTGGATTTCGACGGCGACGGTCGGCGCGATATCTGGTCGGATGATCCGACGGACGCGCTGGCCTCCGCCGCCGCCTATCTGGCGCGCCACGGCTGGACCAAAGGCCAACCCTGGGGGGTCGAAGTGCGCCTGCCCGAGGGGTTCGACTATGCAAGCGCAAAGCGGGACCATACCCTGTTGCCCTCGGCCTGGGCCGCGCGCGGTGTGGTCGGGCGTGACGGCAAGCCCGTGCCGGATCATGGGTTGGCGGCCATCCTGCTGCCCGCAGGTGGGCAGGGCGTGGCGCTGATGATTTTCGACAATTTTGGCGTAATCGAGAAATATAACGGCGCTGATGCCTATGTCATCGGCATCGGCCACCTGTCTGACCGCCTTGCCGACCGCGCCCCGTTTCAAGCCGACTGGCCGCGGGGGGATCGGGTGTTGAGCTTCACCGAGAAAAAGGAACTGCAAGCCCGGCTGACCGAGGCCGGGTTTGATACTCAGGGTGTGGATGGGCGCGCCGGGCCAAACACCACCAACGCAGTGCGGGAGTATCAACTGGCGCAAGGGTTGCTGCCGGATGGCTACGCCAGTTTGACGCTGCTGGAGCGGCTGAGGTGAAATCGTCGGGGAACAGGGAAAATTAACGCCCTTCAGGCGCCTTAGTCGGAAACACATGGTCGTTGTTGCCAATATCGTGTGACTGCCTGCCACCGCTATTGTTCACGGGATCATGGGTCCCAAGTGTGCTTCAAAGTGATGAGGCCGCTCTATGACCGATGACGAACCACAGCCAGCGAAGTACTACGACACGCGCAACATCTGGACGTTGGACCCCACATCCACGGACAAAGAAATTTACGAAGTCTTTGCCTCGGACGTTGCCAGACTTGTGCAGTTGCTAGACGAAAACGAGCCGCTCATGTCCCGAGATGTGTACGCGCGCTTTTTTGCTTCGCTTCTAGGGTTGTCCAGAGTGTTGGGAGAGTACGAAGATTGCTGGAGCCGGGGCTACTTTAACCCGGGTGAAAGGTAACAACAGTCAATTGGGTCAAGACCGAAACTGCGCGGTCGGATTTCCAAAAATAAGGGCGGCTCGTGCAAGCCGCCCTTTCTCGTAATGCAGGTTCCTTTAGGAAGCCGCCTTCATCAGCCCCTGCGCTATGATCTCGGCCTGCGCCTCGTCCAGTGACTTGTAGATCCGCACGAACATCTCGTCGATCTCTGCTGTTGTCAGGATCAGTGGGGGGGAGATGATCATCCGGTCGCCCACATGGCGCATGATCAGGTTGTTGGCAAAGCAGCGGTCGCGGCAGATATAGCCGACGGTTCCGGGCTCGGACGCGAATTTGGCTCGGCTGGCTTTGTCCGGGGTCAGCGCGATTGAGGCCATCATGCCGACGATCTTGGCCTCACCTACCAGTGGGTGATCGGCCAGCGCTTCCCACTTCTCTTTCAGATAAGGCGCGGCCACGTCTCGGACGTGATCGACGATCTTTTCCTCTTCGAGAATTCGTAGGTTCTCCAGCGCAACGGCGGCGGCGACCGGATGGCCGGAATAGGTGTAGCCGTGGTTGAACTCGGTACCGCCAATAACCTCGGCGATTTCGTCATTAACGATGGACCCACCGATGGGTGCATAGCCCGAGCTCAGACCCTTGGCGATGGTCATGATATGCGGCTTGATACCAACGGTTTCGGACCCGAACCAATTGCCGGTGCGGCCAAAACCACAGATCACCTCATCCGCGATCAACAGGATATCGTATTTGTCGCAGATGCGTTGAATTTCGGGCCAGTAGCTGTCTGGCGCGACGATCACGCCGCCCGCGCCTTGAACGGGTTCTGCGATAAAGGCCGCGACGCGATCTTCGCCCAGTTCCTCAATGGCCTCTTCCAGCTCACGCGCACGGGCGAGGCCGAATTCCTCGGGCGACATGTCACCGCCCTCGGCCCACCAATTTGGCTGGTTGATGTGGTGGATGTTCGGGATTGGAATGCCGCCCTGCGCGTGCATGCCCGCCATGCCGCCCAGCGAGGCCGAGCCGACAGAAGATCCATGGTAAGCATTCTTGCGGCTGATGATGATATTCTTGTCCGGTTGGCCTTTTTCGGCCCAATAGGTGCGCACCAGTCGGATATTGGTGTCGTTGGCTTCGGACCCACCAGCGGCAAAGAAGACATGGTTCAGATCGCCCGGTGCCAGTTCGGCGATCTTGGCGGCCAGTGCGATGGCCGGGACGTGCGTCGTTTTGAAGAAGGTGTTGTAATAGGGCAGTTCGCGCATCTGACGCGCCGCAACCTCGGCCAGTTCATCGCGGCCATAGCCGATGTTCACACACCACAAACCAGCCATGGCGTCCAGAATCTCTTCGCCTTCGCTGTCGGTCAGATAGACGCCTTTGGCACGGGTAATGACGCGTGCGCCTTCTTTTCCAAGCGAGCCATTGGCTGAAAATGGGTGCATGTGGTGCGCAGCATCCAGCGCCTGCAATTCGGCGGTGGGCATGTGGTTGGTGATGGTGGACATCCGGAAATCTCCTGAAAGAGCGTTTGGCCTACACAATATGATCAAATTTTTTTCTGTCAATCGAATCGACAGGACCTAGCCATTGGTCAGGGCCTCGGCCATCAGTTCCATGCCCTGCTCAATGTCCTGCGCAGTTGCTTTTGCCGCCCCTTTGGCATCTCCTGCGCGTAGGGCGGTGATGATATCCTTGTGTCGATCCGGCAGGCTCTGAGTGCCGAATCGACCACATACCACGCGAAGCGATGGCCCAAATCTGAGCCAGAGCCTTTCCGCGAGATCGCGCAGAATCGGGGCGTCCGCATGAGAATACAGTGTCTCGTGAAACGTATGGTTCAATTGCAGATAACCACTGACATCCCCATCCGCGATGGTGCGGTCCAGCCGTTGGTCGATACGTTCCAAATGGTCTATATCGGCGCTGCTCATGCTGGTTGTAGCGCGTCTGGAAAGCTCTGATTCTATTGATAATCTGGCGAATATCATTTGCTCGACATCGCCTTTGGACAGCAGCGGTACGCTGACCCTGCGGTTGCCTTGAAAAACCAGCGCCCCGTCCGAGATCAGACGGCGGATCGCCTCGCGTACCGGGGTCATTCCAACCCCCAGAGAATCAGTCAGTCCCTGGATCGTAACGGGTTGTCCGGGCACCAAGTCACCGAACATGATCTGCGCCTTGAGGGTTTGATACACCTGTTCATGCGCAGGCTGTTTTTCAGCCTTTTCGTTTGTGCCGGGTGCCTTATTTTTGATCAAATCCAATTGGTTTGCCCTATTTCCGATGATGGTGGCTTGTCAGGTTTCTAACCTCGTGAAACCATACGCGGGATCGAGGGAAAACGCAAAACTTGATCAAATCCAAAAAAACGGGAAAATACCCGTACACTTGCAGGGAGAAGAAAATGAAACTGAAAACGCTGACGATGACAGCGATCATCGCCTTGGGGACTTCGGCGGCCTTCGCCGAAGAGGTGCGTGTCTACAACTGGTCCGACTACATTGATGAGGACCTTCTGGCCAAATTCGAAGAAGAAACCGGTCTGACGCTGATCTACGACGTGTTCGACAGCAATGAGGTTCTGGAGACCAAGATGCTGGCCGGTGGTTCGGGATATGATGTGGTCGTGCCGTCAGGAACTTTCCTTCAACGACAAATTCAGGCTGGCGCATTTCAAGAGTTGGACGCCGCAAAGCTGTCAAACGCGGGCAATCTTTGGGACGTGATTCAAGAGCGTACCGCAGGATATGACCCCAACAACGCCTATTCGATAAACTATATGTGGGGTACGACGGGCATTGGCGTAAACGTAGACAAGGTCAAAGAAGCCTTGGGTGATGACGTTGCGTTGAACAGCATGGATCTGGTGCTGAAGCCAGAGAACATGGAAAAGCTTGCCTCGTGTGGTGTGCATTTCCTGGACGCGCCTGCCGAAATGATTCCGATGACATTGCAGTATATCGGCGAAGACCCTGACAGCCACGACCCGGATGTTATCAAGAAAGCCGAAGAGGTTCTGGTCAGCGTTCGTCCGCATATCCAGAAGTTCCACAGTTCGGAATACATCAACGCACTGGCGAACGGTGATATCTGCGTGGCAGTCGGTTGGTCAGGTGACATTCTGCAAGCGCGGGATCGTGCGGCTGAGGCTGACAATGGCGTGAATATCGAATACCACCCCTTTGCCGAAGGCTCGCTGATGTGGTTCGACCAGATGGCGATCCCGGCAGATGCCCCGAACCCGGAAGGCGCGCATAAATTCCTCGACTTCATTCTGGATGCCAACAACATGGCTGCCGCGTCGAACTATGTGTATTACGCCAACGGCAACAAGGCGTCACAGGAGTTTCTCGAGGAAGATGTGATCGGTGACCCTGCCATCTATCCTGATGATTCAACGATGCAGAACCTCTACATTACGACGCCATACCCGTCGAAAACGCAGCGTGTCGTGACGCGCATGTGGACCAAGATCAAATCGGGCACCTGACCGGTTGTCTGTGCAGGGCGGTATGGGCTGCCCTGCACTCTTTTCCAGACCGATGAACGGGGGCGGTTTTGAACTCTGATGTCTTTGCGCCGTGGGATGACCCGCAGGCGAAACCTTTGATCCAATTCCAGAATGTCACCAAACGGTTCGGGGCTTTCACGGCCATCGACAATCTGTCACTGGATATCTTCGAAAAAGAATTCTTTGCCCTGCTGGGGCCGTCCGGCTGCGGCAAGACCACCATGATGCGGATGTTGGCCGGGTTTGAGACACCGACCGAAGGGCACATCATCCTTGGCGGTCAGGATATCGACCCGATCCCGCCGAACAAGCGGGCGGTGAATATGATGTTCCAGTCTTACGCGCTGTTTCCGCATCTTAGCATTTGGGAAAACATCGCCTTTGGTCTTCGTCGGGACAACATGCCCAAGCACGATTTGGAAGACCGCGTTGAAGAGATGCTGCGCCTGACCCGGCTGGAACAATTCGCCCGTCGCAAGCCGCATCAGATCTCTGGCGGGCAAAGGCAGCGTGTGGCGCTGGCGCGGTCCCTGGCTAAGGCGCCGAAACTGCTGTTGCTGGATGAACCGCTGGGCGCGCTAGACAAGAAACTGCGGCAGGACACGCAGTTCGAGCTGATGGACATTCAGGAGAAGACCGGCACCACTTTCGTGATCGTGACCCACGATCAGGAAGAGGCAATGACCGTCGCCAGCCGCGTCGCCGTGATGGATCAGGGCAAGCTGATGCAGGTCGCCACGCCGGATCGTATCTATGAAAATCCGAACTCGGTTTATGTCGCGGATTTCATCGGCGATGT
The DNA here is from genome assembly GCF_056542865.1 of Ruegeria sp. AA6. Lineage (NCBI taxonomy): Bacteria > Pseudomonadati > Pseudomonadota > Alphaproteobacteria > Rhodobacterales > Roseobacteraceae > Ruegeria > Ruegeria sp. AA6. The sequence goes on along the minus strand of NZ_JBQGAN010000010.1, from coordinate 87,503 downwards.
GAATATCATTGAAGGCCGCGCCTCGACCAATGGCGAAGATACCTATCAAATCGACTGGGCTGAAGGGCAGGCGCCGTTAACCGCAACCTCTGCCACCGGATTTTCGCAAGGGCAGGCGTGCCATCTGGCAATCCGGCCCGAGAAAGTGACAATCTCGGCAGATCGCCCGGCAGATGCAATCAACGCGGTACAGGGCAAGGTGCATGACATCGCCTATCTGGGCAACCTGTCCACCTATCACGTCGAGCTACCCAATGGTACGATTATCAAGGCGCAGACGGCCAACACCCGCCGTATCTCGCGCCGGTCATTTACTTGGGAAGACCCGGTCTGGCTGTCCTGGACAGCGACGGCTGCGGTTTTGTTGGCGAACTGATGCGCCGCGCGGTTCTGATAGCCGTTCCCTATGTCTGGCTGCTGGCACTGTTTCTGGTGCCGTTTTTCATCGTCCTGAAAATTTCGCTGTCGGACACCGAGCTTGCCATCCCGCCCTATACTCCGACACTGGACTTATCACAGGGTTGGGCCGGGATCAGAGAATTCCTCAGCCAATTGGATTTTGAAAACTTTGTCTGGCTGACCGAGGATGATCTGTACTGGAAGGCGTACCTGTCCAGCGTCAAGATCGCGGTGATCTCGACCTTTCTGACATTGCTGGTGGGCTACCCGATCGCCTACGGCATGGCACGCGCGCCCGTTGAATGGCGGCCCACGCTGATGATGCTGGTGATCCTGCCGTTCTGGACCTCATTCCTGATCCGCGTCTATGCATGGATGGGTATTTTGTCGAACGAGGGTTATTTGAACCAGCTTCTGCTTTGGACGGGTATCATCTCAACCCCGCTGACGATTCTGAACACGCAAACCGCGGTCTATATCGGCATCGTCTATACTTATTTGCCTTTCATGATCCTGCCGATCTATTCGTCGCTGGAACGGATGGATGGCTCGCTGATCGAAGCTGCCGAAGATTTGGGCTGTTCCCGCCTGCAAGCCTTCTGGCTGGTGACGATCCCGCTATCGCGCCCGGGTATTATCGCCGGGTGTTTCCTTGTCATGATCCCGGTGATTGGTGAGTTCGTGATCCCCTCGCTGTTGGGCGGCTCGGGTACGCTGATGATCGGCAAGGTGCTGTGGGAAGAGTTCTTCTCGAACCGCGACTGGCCGGTGGCCAGTGCCGTGGCGGTGGTTCTATTGCTGATCCTGGTGATTCCGATCGTGCTGTTCCAGCGCAACCAGCAAAAACAGGCGGAGGCTGAACAATGAACAAGCTAAGCTGGTTCAACACCGTTTCGCTGACGCTGGGGTTCGCGTTTCTGTACATCCCGATGATCATTCTGATCATCTTCAGCTTCAACGAAAGCAAACTGGTCACCGTCTGGGCAGGGTTCTCGACCAAATGGTATGGTGAGCTTTTCCAGAATCAGCAGCTTCTGGATTCGGCCTGGGTGACTTTGCGCGTCGCCGTTTTCTCGTCGACAATCGCAACCGTCTTGGGAACGGCTGCGGCCTATGTGCTGGTGCGGGGTGGGCGTTTCTTTGGTCGCACCCTGTTCTCTGGCATGATCTATGCGCCGCTGGTCATGCCCGAAGTCATCACCGGCCTGTCGCTGTTGTTGCTGTTCATCGGTATCGGATTGGACCGGGGCATCCTGACCATCGTTCTGGCTCATACAACCTTTTCGATGTGCTTCGTTTCGGTTGTGGTTTCTTCGCGCCTAGTGACCTTTGATCAGTCGCTGGAAGAGGCCGCGCTGGATCTCGGATGCTCTCCGGCGCAGGCGTTTCGTTTGGTAACTTTGCCGATTATTGCGCCTGCGGTGATTTCAGGTTGGTTGTTGGCTTTCACCCTGTCGCTGGATGATCTGGTGATCGCCTCGTTTACATCAGGACCGTCAGCGACGACTTTGCCGATGCGGATATTCTCAGCCGTACGTTTGGGGGTAAGTCCCGAAATTAACGCGCTGTCCACGATCATGATCGCGATTGTGACAGTGGGCGTCATCACCGCCTCATTGGTCACGAAACGCGCGATGATGCGTCAAAAGCAGGATGAAATGGCTGCGGCACGGACCGGATGAAACGGCTGTTCCCCGCCTATACCTATGGTTCCGGCCCACGGACCAACTGCTGGTGGGATGAGACGATTCCCAGCCCGGACTGGGCGGTACTGCAAGCTGGTCTGAGCGTCGATGTCGCCATCGTCGGTGGTGGCTTCACCGGAGTTTCTGCTGCTCTGCATCTCGCCGAAGCTGGCGTCTCGGTCGCTGTGCTAGAGGCGGAAACACCCGGATGGGGGGCTTCGGGTCGCAATGGCGGGTTCTGTTGCTTGGGTGGATCGAAACTCAGCCACGTCGCGATGGTGCGCCAGTTCGGCGAAGCCGCCGCGCGTGATTATGCGCAGGCTGAAAAGGACGCGGTTCACCTCGTTTCTGATATGCTTGGAGCTCATAACATCGACGCGGACGTGCATTCCAAAGGCGAGACCCAATTGGCCCACACCGCCCGAGCGATGGAGAAACTACGCCGCGAAGCCGAGGCCACGGGCACCCTGCACGAGCCCAGCGAGCTGCCGGGGCTTGGCTTTGGCAGCGGCTTTTACGGCGGATATACCAACCCGGTCGGATTTGCCCTGAACCCCCGAAAATACCTGTTCGGATTGGCGCACGTGGCCAAGGTGCAGGGAGTGAAATTATTCCAGAACAGCCCGGTTCGGACGCTTGAAAGAACCACGACCGGTTATGATGTTCACACGCTCTCGGGTCGAGTGAGTGCACAGAAGGTGCTGATCTGCTCCAATGGCTATTCCAGCGAGGACCTGCCGCCCTGGATGTCGGGACGCTACATGCCCGCGCAATCCACGGTTTTGGTGACCCGTCCCCTGTCCGAATCCGAGATGCAGGCGCAGGGTTGGACCACCGATCAGATGGCCTATGACACGCGCAACCTGCTGCACTATTTCCGGCTGATGCCGGACCGGCGGTTTCTATTCGGGATGCGTGGTGGTCTGCTGTCGTCACCACGGGCCGAGACCTCCATTCGTCAAAAAGCAGCGCAGAATTTCCGGCAGATGTTTCCTGAATGGTCAGAGGTTGACGTCACCAATATGTGGTCCGGCATGGTTTGTCTGTCGCGGAATCTAACTCCCTATGCCGGGCCAGTTGCGGATCACCCGGACCTGTTCGCCGGTTTTGCCTATCATGGAAACGGAGTGGCGATGGGGACTTATTGCGGGCGGGCGCTGGCGCGAATGGTGCTGGGGCAAGATACTGGGCTTCCTGCTCCGATTTCGCGTCCCCCGGGGCGGTTTCCACTTGGGCGTTGGCGGCGCGTGTTGATGCCCCCTGCTTATGCGGTGATGGCCCTGTTGGATATGTGACGGCTACAGCGTTGCGAACTCCAATTCGAACCCCACCCCATAGTCCGGCGCTCCGTTTTCGGCACGCCACAGGCAATAGGCCGCCATTCGCCACGCGTACAAACTGCGCAGGGATTGGAACCGCTCCACAATACCCGAGTCGCCATAAGCGGCCAGAAACTGTGTTTCTTCCGCTTGGGTCAACACTTCCCCCCGGTACAAATGCTGCATGGCAGGCGACAGAAACAGGGCTAGGTCTTCGCACGGGTCACCCTGCGCCGGACATTGCCAGTCGATGAGGGTCAATCCTGATTGCGCGACCAGAACATTCCCGGCAACCGGGTCGCCGTGAATCAGGCAGGTGCGGGCAGTTGGTGGGACTTGTTCGTCAGGACGCATGCGGTCCAGACGGTGCCGCGCCATCGACGTACAGCCTGCAAGAATGTCCTGCCCGTGCTGGATCAGATCCTCACTGCCGTTGCATCCTTTGGGTGCATCAATGGACAGATCCAGAGTATGAAGCTGATACAGCAGTCTTGCCACCTGAGCCGACCCCTCGCGCCAGGGCGAGCCCGGCGCATGATCATAGAATACCCAGTGACCGTCCGCGTGCCGACCCGTCGCGCGCAGCCGCGGCACAAAACCTGTATGTGCCAGGTCTTTTAAGCAATTCGCCTCCAGCATGGGGTCGTTGCGGAACAACGGATTGCGCAACCCGGAACGATAAAGTTTCAGAACCTTTCCACCGTTTTCCTCAAGCACTTTCCAGACTTGATTTGTGCGTCCGCCATACAGTTTTTGAAACTGAGCATCCGTCGCAATCAAATTTTGACTGCGCAGGTCGTCAACAAGATCCAATGGGGGGCAGGTCGGTTGAGGCAGAGGGTTCACCGGTACAAAAAGCGAATCGCAGGTTGCACTGGTTTGGCCTGTCGCGACCTGCAGATCAAGCTCCGGTGCGAACCGCAGTTACCATCCCGGCCGGAACGACCGTGCCGCTTTCCAATGTCAGCAGGACAGAGTCGCCGTCGACCTGCGCCTCGACCACCTTATTGTAGGATGCGACCGGCTGGACCGACAGCAGTTCCTCACCATCATAACTTTCCAAAGTGGCTGAGTAGTTGCCTGTCGGTAGCAGGCTGCCGTCGCTTGCCGTGCCGGCCCAGTCAAATCCGGTTTCAGTTGGCAAGATTTTGACCCTGTCGATCACCTTGCCGTCGCCGTCCCGGATCACAACTACCGCGCGATCGGACGAAGGAGCGGCTTGCGCGGACAAGGCCACTGGCTCGCCATCAAAACGAAACGCCTCAGTTGTTTGGACATCCATACCGACCCAACTGGCGAGTTCTTCCAGTTTTGTGCCGCCCAATGACAGCACCAATTCCGACAAAAGATTATTGCCCTGTACTTGCTGCTCGACCATCGAGAATTGCGCCAGTTGCGAGGCGTATTCGGTGGAATCCATCGGCTCCAACGGGTCCTGATTCTGGGCCTGGGTGGTCATCAGAAGAAGGAACGTGTCAAAATCCGATGCGACTGAGGTCGCCAATGACTGAGGCGTGGCCTGAGATTGCGTGTTGGTCTGAGTCGTGGATTGCGTTGGCGAAATCATGGTCAAAGCCTCATGTCTATCCTCCCATCGGGGCTCAGCCGTGATGGGGTCGGTCTTGCGTCTGTGGTTTGCTCGGAGTTCCGGGCCGAATACTGAGAGTCCTCCGCGCGATCGGACTCATCTCGTTGCGTGTCTGCGGAGTTGCCCAGATCAATCGACAGGTCACCCAGTCCAAAGTTCTTAAATTCAGCCTCTAAATCCGAGATATGGCGGCGCATCATGTCTAGCGTTTCGGGGCGCTCTGCCGTGATGGTCAGGTGCAGGCCATCGTCGCGGCCATTCAATACGATCGAAACGCGGCCCAATTCTTCGGGGTTAAGCGCCACTTCGATGGTACCGGACTGCGAGCGCACATTGATAGCGGTCGCCATCTGGCTTGCAATGGCGCGCGCCGTTTCCGCGCGGGCCGAGGTGGTCAATGCTTGCGCAGCCGCCCCTGAGTCACGCGCCGATTGCACCGCAGAGGTTTCTCTGGCGGCCTGCGCGTCTTCAATCTCGGGGATCGGCTGAGTATCCGCCTCAACTGCCGTTTTCTCAACGGCCATAAGCTGCATCTGTACGACGGATGGCGCTCGATCCGGCGGCGTTGGTTGCTGCGTGGTCGGGCGAGGCGGGGGCGGTTCTTGCGCTGCGTCATGGCCCGGCTTAGCGAAGGCCGAAAGCTCAGGGATCTGTTTCGGGCGCGGTTCCGCAGGTGTCCAAGCCTGCACCACATTTTGCGGTTTGCGGGTGGTTTCGGCTGGTACATTCGATTGCGCAGCCCCCAAGATCAGGGTCTGAATAGCCGGAGGAACTGCGGTCTGTGTTTCTGTTCCTTGCGATTCGATGATTGTAGTGCGCAAGTCACCGCCCTGGACAGGTTCGGCGTCTGTGACAATCCCGATGGGCGCTGAATTGGGTTTCGCAACCTGCACCTCAATCACGGGGTGCTGAGCGGTTTGTGGTTTAGAAAGATGTAGTTCGATAGGCGGTTGATCTTCGGACGCTACAGTGATGTCTAAGACCTCGCCTTCTGTATCGGTCCCTTCCAACACACTTTCTGCATCGAGCTCCTGAACCAGAAGGTCAGCCGCTTCCGGTTCACCAGATTGTGGGCCTGTCTCCTGCTCCATGACAGTTTGAAAGGTTGCTGCCCCGTTGGGTTCACGCGCCTCTGGCCGTGCGGGATTGGGTTTCACGGCGGTGTTCGGCGCTGACATCATCATTGAAAGAGGGTTGGGCATTTTGCTCCGACTCCGTTTGTCTGACCGGAAATCTGCCCGCAGGAAGTTACATTTATTTTAACCGCTTTCACCTTTGATCGAGAAAGTTCGATGCAAATTTCGGAGAAAGCGATGAAGATTTCTACGAGCCTTCCCACCTCACACCCCCCAACGACAACTGAGAAACTCAAGGCTGCTGCCGTTGAGCTGGAGGCCGCGTTTTTGGCCGAGATGCTGAAATCCTCGGGATTGGGCGAGTCACGCGACACCTTTGGTGGAGGCGCTGGAGAAGACCGATTCTCGTCCTTCCTCATGCAGCATCAGGCCCGCGCGCTGGCCGAATCCAGCGGCATTGGCCTGTCCGAGATTCTGTTTCAGTCCATGATGGAGAAAACCAATGTCGACCAAAACTGACACCGACCTGATCCGATCCCTAGAAGAAGTGCTGGACCTTGAGCGCACCGCGCTGGTCTACGGCGATCTGGATCGGTTGAATCACATGGCACCTGAAAAAGAAAAACTGATCGGTGCGATAAATGAGCTTCAGGTCTTTGAGAGCGCCGAGTTGATTCGGCTGCAAAAAAAGGTCGAGCGGAACCAGGCATTGTTGAACAGCGCCGCCGAGGGGATTCGCGCTGTGGCCAGTCGGATGGCCGAATTGCGCCGTGTTCGGCAGGAATTCAGCACCTATGGCGCGGATGGGCAACGCAACGGGTTCACCGTGCGGCGCAATGCAAAGCTGGAAAAACGGGCATAGCAGCGGGTTTGATTCAAATCCGAATCTTCTGGCTGGCGCGCTTTAGCACTCCGTTAGGAGATCAGGGGCAAAGGTGGCCGGGCACCTGAAACAGCGGGTGGCGCGAACAGCCCGACGGCGGATCGCACGGATCAGAAAGACGTCAAAGCCCGCCAGTGGTGCGGGGTAAGCATGGGCGCAAAGGGCCCGAACGGAAAAGGAAGAAAGCTATGTCCAGCATTCTGACAAACAATGGCGCAATGGTGGCGCTGCAAACCCTGAAATCGGTCAACAAGAATCTGGAAATGACCCAGAACGCGATCTCGACCGGTAAGGACGTCGCGACCGCGAAGGATAACTCGGCCGTCTGGGCGATCTCCAAAGTCATGGAATCCGACGTTAAGGGCTTCAACGCGATCAAGGACAGCCTGGCGCTGGGTGAATCGACCGTTGCGGTGGCGCGAAACGCGTCGGAAACCGTGACCGATCTGTTGACCCAGATGAAAGAGAAGATCGTCTCGGCGCAGGAAGACAACGTCGACCGGGCCAAGATCAACGATGACGTGACCGCCTTGCGGGATCAGATCGAGTCGGTTGTGGGTGCGGCCCAGTTCAACGGGCTCAACCTTGTGGATGGCTCGGCGGGGTCTGCCTCGATCCTGGCGTCGTTGGATCGTGACAACCTGGGTGGCGTGACCCCTTCATCCATCACCGTAGCTGGTCAGGACCTGTCGACCGGTGGCTATACTGCCAATGACATTTTCTCGGGCAGCTCGGCGGGTGCGTCCGCCAATGGTGATACCGTGGCCATTGCGCTCAACAATGGTGGCGGCAACGAACAGATCGAAATCGCCGAGAATGGTGCGGCTTTTGCAGCCGGGGACAGCGTCAGTCTGTCCGTAGGTGATCAGACTGTGTCCTACACTGTTACAGCGGATGACGCGGCGTCCACGACTACAGCCGATATCGTTGCGGTTGCGCTGAAAGCGAAGGTTGATGAGCTGGGAGTCGCCGGTCTGACCGTTGACTATGACAGCGGTACGCCCGGCACCCTCAACTTTACCAATGGCGGCGGCAACGACCTGACAGTCAGCGGTCAGTTCACAAACGCTGGTTCAGGTGGTCTGGGTGCCCTGTCTTCGATTGACGTTTCCACCAGTGCAGGTGCGTCAGCCGCTTTGGGCACCATTGAATCGCTGATCGACACGTCGATTGACGCGGCGGCGGCCTTTGGCTCGGCGCAGGGTCGTATTGAGACGCAGCAGGATTTTGTGTCCAAACTGACCGACTCGTTCAAGTCCGGCATCGGTTCGATGGTTGACGCCGACATGGAAGAGACCTCGGCCCGTCTGCAGGCCCTGCAGGTACAGCAGCAGCTGGCCACTCAGTCGCTGTCGATCGCCAACCAGGCGCCGCAGTCGATCCTGTCGCTGTTCCGTTAATCTCCGGAACCTGGTCGGGGCGTTAAAATGCGCCCCGACCATGAATGACCAACGACGGCCAATTGGAAGGATTTCAAGTGACACCGCAAACTCTTGCACAACGTGCCTATGCGCAGACCGCCGCCCCGACCCGTACCCCGCGCGACACCGAATACGAGGCGATTTCCAAGATCACGCATCGGCTCAAGGCCGCGGCCGCCCGGCGCAAGGCCGACTATGGCGGGTTCGTTCAGGCGTTGCACGAAAACCGTCGCTTGTGGACCGTTCTGGCAACCGGCGTATCCGATTCCGACAACGCTCTGCCCAATGAATTGCGCGCGCGGATCTTCTACCTGGCAGAGTTCACGGAACAGCACAGCAGTCAGGTGTTGGGCAACAAGGCCACCGTCGAGCCTCTGCTTGAGATTAACATGGCTGTCCTGCGTGGCCTGCGGCAGATGGGGGCAACTTGATGGGGGGGCTGGTTCTGAAATTGGCCCCGAAAGAGAGGGTGCTGATCAACGGCGTGGTCGTTGAGAATGGGGATCGCCGCAGCCGGTTCTCGATCATGACGCCGGACGCGAACGTGCTACGTCTGCGTGATGCCATTCATCCGGATGAAGTGAACACTCCGGTGCGGCGGGTGTGTTATGCCGCCCAGCTTGTTTTGTCAGGCGATATAGAGCCAAACCACGCTCGGCAACAGCTTTTGCGCCGGGTAGAGGAATTGAGCCAGGTGTTCACTGATGCAGACAGCCGTCGGGTGTTGTCTGAAGCCACCGAGGCTTTGCTGGCCGAGCAGTATTATAAATGTCTGAAATCGCTGCGCGCCTTGCTGCCGCGCGAGGAACGGTTGATGGCGTATCAGCAATGACCTTTCAGCCGGTCGTCCCGTCAGGTGGCATCGTTGGCTGGCGCTTTCTGCAACGCACGTATGAGGCGCAGCTTGAAAGCTTTTCGTCCTCGGCTGTCAATGAACGGGAAAGGCAGTACTTTCTTGAGAATATCGGCAATGTGGAAACAGCCGAAGATTTGGTCTCGGACCGGCGTTTGTTGCAGGTTGCGTTGGGGGCCTTTGGGTTAGAGGGAGACATCAACAACCGGTACTTCATCCAGAGGATTTTGTCCGACGGCACCACCGCTGATGACGCGCTGTCTAACCGACTGGCCGACAAGCGCTATCGCGAGTTTTCCGAGGCATTTGGCTTGGGTCCCGGCGAAGTGCGCAGAACGGGTTTGATCACGTTTATGGAGGATATTGCGCAGGACAACGTGGTCTCCCGGTTCGAGATAGCTGTGGGTCAGGCGGACGAGGCGATGCGCATTTCGCTCTATACCCAGCATAAATTGTCGGAACTGGCGGCGCAGGATAGCAGCGGGGACACCAAGTGGTTCGATCTGATGGGCCAACCGCCCTTGCGCAGCATGATGGAGACGGCGCTTGGTCTGCCGTCCAGCTTTGGTCAGCTGGACATCGACAGGCAGCTTGAAGTGTTCAAGGACAGGCTGTCACGCCTGACCGGATCAGATGATCTGGCGCAATTCACCGATGAGGCTGCTGTTGCCACATTGACGGACCAATATTTGGCGCGCAGCCAAATTGCCCAGTTGCAAAACACGATATCCCCGGCGCAAACCGCGCTGATCTTGCTGGGTGGATAGCGCCGTTGGCTGAAGGTTCAGGCGTTCAGCACGGCGTCTGCTGATGTCCTCAGTGCATAGGACGTTACCGGCCGCGATACGTTGTGCAGTTTGACGTCTCCAAGCGGCAGGGCATTGGCGCAAGCGGGTTGAATATCGGCTGAGACGACAATCCGGTGCCCCACTGTTTTTCCGTATTCCCCAAGGCGGGCAGCAACATTCGCAGCTTGTCCTATAACAGTAAAATCCAGCCGTTCACGGGAGCCGACGTTGCCGTAAGTGACACGCCCGTAAGCAACACCGATTGAGCAATCGCAATGGGCGTCAGTTCCGGCAAGACGCAACTCGCCGAGCTTCTCAACGATTTCGACGGCCGATTTTTGCGCGTTGCCTCTTGCGACGATTGAATTTTCACCTTCGGGAAAGACGGCCAGCACAGCGTCGCCGATAAACTTTAAAACCTCTCCACCGTTTTCATGCACGATGCCCGATACGGTTTCAAAAAAATCGTTCAGCAGATTGATATAGGCAGTGCGCCCAAGCTGTTCTTCCAGACTTGTCGAATTTCGCAGGTCGCAGAACATGATCGCGGCGTCAATCTCATCGCCATCGCCGCGCCGAATCTCGCCGCCCAACACGCGCGCGCCAGAGCGTTTGCCCACATAGGTTTCCAGTAGAACCTGCGCGTTTTCGCGCTGCATGAACACCTCGTAATACCGGGCAATCACGGCGGAGCATTCGAAGACCAGCCCAAGGTTTTCTGTGGTGAATCCGTCCGGGTGATCGCAGGTTAGGGTCAGAACATTGGTCCGGCCATCCGAGAACGGCAAAGGCATGGCGACATAGTCAGTCGCGCCCTTGGCCCGCAGATCCTCCATAATCGGAAAGCTGTTATGAGGGTTATCGTCGTTCAGCCGTTGACGCACGCCGCCCAGCCCGTTCGAGACGTGGCGCAATGGGCTGTTGATATAAGCCGGATGGTCGTGGATTTCATAGGTGGGTACATTGGTCGAAATTTCGTCCTCGCCTTTTTCCCAAATATAGTGCTTGCCCGCAATGAGGGGGTGCAGGGACCACGCCAGAATACTGAGGCGTTGAATCGCAATACCGTGCTCTAACATTTTTTCGGCCAGCGCTTTGGTAAAGTCTTCAGGAGTGCCATTATCAGACGCACCGCGCATTAACCAATCGATCAGCGGGCCGCTGATATTACCATCTTCAGGCTCCCGCAGGGTGTTGTCCCCCAGATCGACATGTGTGTAGGCGTTGGGCATAAAGCCGACACATCCCTGGATGGCGATACTTTCTGGCAACGCTTCTTCATAAGCCCAGACAGAGTTGGTCAAACGCTGGCCATTCAGAATGACGTCGTGATAAGTGGCCGTGCCCTTGAAGGGGCAAAAGGTCTGCAATTCGGTTTCTTCGCCAAGGTCCACGCAGACATCCGCGCGCGGCACATAAATCGTCGCGGGCAGCCGCGTTTCATACATGACCTTGGCATTGGAGCTTTCGGCCAGAAGAATTTCATCCCGGTATATCGCGATCCGACCAGTCAGCGGCTCGACCGAGATTCCATAGCCTTTAGTCTTGGGTGTGGAATGGACGTTCATTATGAGACTCCCTGACGCGAGTCTTTATAGGATGGGGTTTTGAACGCCACATTCCAAGGGGTGTAACCGGCATTTTACCGCACGTGCACTGTGCGATGCGAAAGGATCAGACCATCTGAATCACGTCTTTTTCGATCGAAAGCATATAGCCCTTTTTGGCGATGTTTTTGACCAGTAATTCGCTGACCATCTGATTGCCCAAAGCATCGCGCAGCCGTTTTATCCGGGTGGCTCCTGCGGCTTCGTCACAGTCGGCGGCATCTTTGCCCGAAATCATGGCTTCGATCTGAACGCCCGACAGGACCTCGTCATCAAGTCGGGATTCGGCCAGCACTGACAGGGTCTCCATCGCGGCTGGGGTCAGTTTGAAATCCATGTTGTTCAGGTAAACGGTGTTTTCTTCTCGGCTAATCAGCAACGAGGTCACCTGAATGCCGGTGCGTTCGATCTGTGCCATCCGCCGGTTCAAAGTGACAAGCATCACCAGAAAGACCAACGCCGTGACCAGCATGGCGGTCGCGAAGACCAGCAGCACGAAAATCACCATCCGGTAGCTCGACAATGTGTCGGCAAAGGCAGTGCCGGATTGGGCCAAGATCTCAAGCAGCCGGATTTCGGTCTGCGACGTCAGATCGCTTTCGATGAACAACCGCTCGACCCGCGCGTTGAAGGCGTTTGCATCGGGCAGGGTCCAGAACAGGAAGATCGCCGCCGTCACCAGAATCACCACGATGGCCGCGATGCCTGCCCCGACCAGTCTGACACCGGATCGGCGGGCCTCAGTAACGGAGATAGAATTTTCCGGCATTGGCCTTCCTTTTGTCCAACCCTTCCGGTCCGAATACGGACATGACGTTCAGCAAGGTCCAGCCGGACCCTTTCAGGCGCTGGGCGACCTCTTTCTTGGCCTTTCCTTTGCCGCAAGACGACACCTGCATGACGCCATAATGCAGACGCAGCGGATTATCCTGCTTGGCCTTGTAGTCGGCATAGCAATCAGCCGCCGACGCGGTGGTACCAAGCGATATCAGGGCCAGAACGGCCAGAGAAGATAGGATCTGTTTCATAGGCCGCATCCTGCGCATGGGTCGGCAGGATATTCAATAACATAAGGGGTTTCGGGGCGCTGATATCGGATAACACCGACCCGTTATTGCTTGTCTGAACGGGGGGCAGCCAGTGTCAGGCCATCGAACTCATAGCCCAGTAAAGGGTCACCTCAAGACTATTGAAGGACAAGCACCATGCATAAGAAATTTATCGCCCTTATTGTTGCGTCGGCTGTTGCCATTACTGGCATTTCGGCGTCGCAGGCGCGGGCGGCCGATGCAAAGGATATCCTTGGAGGGCTGGCAGCAATTGCGTTGATCGGCGCCGCAGTGAAGCACTTCAGCGACGAAAGAAAAAAGAACACCGTGACGCATAACTACAATCACATATATAAGGCGCCTCAGAACCATGTGTACAAAAAGCCGAAGCACAGGCCGCACCACATCCGCCCGCTGCCGCAGCGTGTCGCGCGATATGATCTGCCGCAACGATGCTTGGTTAAGTTCGGAGGGTATTCGCCCAGGCAAAAGCTTTGGAGCCAAAAATGCCTGAGCAAGTATTACAAACACAGCAATAGCCTGCCCAATCAGTGCAAAGTCGAATTCTGGGACGGCAAAAAGGTCAAACGGGCGTACCACCCCGGTTGTATGCGCCAGAAAGGATATCGGGTGAGTAAAAGGTAAAGGTTTCGAGCAGGAGCGGCGTCACAGAAGCGCTGCGCAGGAGAGGGTGGCGTAAGCTGCCCTCTCTTTTTTCTTGCGATGAGAGGCAAAACGAGGTTTGCCCAAGGGATGACGACTCCGGATTATGAACTTGAACAGGCGCTGCTGGCGCGGGGCTGCACACGGATTGCGGGCGTGGATGAGGTTGGCCGGGGGCCGCTGGCCGGGCCGGTGGTCGCCGCGGCGGTTATCCTGAACCCGGATGATATTCCCGAAGGACTGAATGATTCCAAAAAACTGACGGCCAGACGCCGAGAAGTATTGGATTGCGCACTGCGGGAACGGGCCGAGTTTTCGGTGGCCGAAGCCTCAGTGACCGAAATAGACGAGATCAATATCCTGCGCGCCTCGCATCTGGCGATGGCGCGGGCAGTGGCGGCCTTGGATCCGGCGCCAGATTTTCTGTTGATTGATGGCAATATGATACCTCGGGGTCTGAAAATTCCGTCGCAGGCCGTGGTCAAGGGCGACGCGCGCTCGGTGTCGATTGCGGCGGCTTCGATCATTGCCAAAAACTGGCGCGATCAATTGATGGTGGATTTGGCGCAACAGCATCCGGGCTATGGCTGGGAGACAAACGCCGGATATCCGTCGAAACAACACAAAGAGGCGCTGCGAAATCTTGGCGTGACCCCACACCATAGACGTTCATTCAAACCAGTACACAATATCTTGTATCAAGAGTAAATCGTAAGTCGCTGATTCAAAAAAGAAATTGACGGCGATTCGACTTTGACTCATCCTTGTCTCAACCAAATGAGCGCAAAAGCGCCGTGGATACTTGAGGCAGTACGAATGACAACGACCACCAAAAAGGGCGCAAAAGCGCTCCCTTTAAACACGATTCTATCCGGGGACTGCATCGATGTGATGAACAGTCTTCCCGAGGCGTCCGTTGACCTGATTTTTGCGGATCCGCCCTATAATCTGCAGCTGAAAGGTCAGTTGCACCGTCCCGATAACAGCCAGGTGGATGCGGTTGACGATCACTGGGATCAGTTTTCCAGCTTTGGCGCCTATGACCAGTTTACACGTGACTGGCTGAAGGCCGCGCATCGTCTGCTCAAGCCGAACGGCGCGATCTGGGTGATTGGCTCGTACCACAATATCTTCCGCGTGGGCACGGCGCTGCAGGACGCGGGATACTGGATTCTGAATGATGTCGTCTGGCGCAAGTCGAATCCGATGCCGAATTTCCGCGGCAAGCGGTTCACCAATGCGCATGAGACGATGATCTGGGCGTCCAAGCGAGAGGGCGCGAAGTACACGTTCAACTACGAAGCGCTAAAAGCGTTGAACGAAGGCGTGCAGATGCGCAGTGACTGGGTACTGCCGATCTGCACCGGGCATGAGCGCCTGAAAGACGAAAATGGCGACAAGGCCCATCCGACGCAAAAGCCGGAATCGCTGTTGCACCGTGTGCTGATCGGCTCGACCAATCCGGGTGATGTGATTTTGGACCCGTTCTTTGGCACAGGTACGACTGGTGCGGTCGCCAAGATGCTGGGCCGCGAATTCATCGGCATCGAGCGCGAGGAAAGCTATCGCAAGGTTGCCGAAAAACGCATCGCCAAGGTTCGCAAGTTCGACCGCGAGGCGTTGGAGGTCAGCGCCAGCAAACGCGCCGAGCCGCGCGTCCCCTTTGGTCAGTTGGTCGAACGCGGCATGCTGCGCCCGGGCGAGGAACTCTATTCCATGAACCAGCGTCACAAGGCCAAAGTTCGGGCCGATGGCACGCTGGTGGGCGACAATGTCAAAGGCTCGATCCATCAGGTGGGCGCACATCTGGAAAACGCGCCGTCCTGCAATGGCTGGACCTATTGGTGCTTTAAACGCGACGGCAAGACAGTGCCGATCGACGTGCTGCGCCAACAGATCCGGGCCGAGATGAACTGATTTTACGAACACCGCCGGTGCCTGTGGCCTGACACTAGGCACTACGCCTTGCCCCGCCGACCACGGCGGGGTCTTTTGTTTTGTCGGGCATCTGGTTTGAAACTGCGCCTTCTGTATCCTGCGTTGCAGTGAAGGAGCTTGTGCAATGTCGGATGTTTCAGTCAGCGAGTCCCGCTTTGGCCGGTTCTTTGTGACGCGGCCTGACAGCTACGATCTGGATAACAAATACACCGAAGCCGCGCTGGAGCGTCACAAACGCGAAGGGCTGGAACTTGCCGTCCGCGCCCGCTGGATCGCGATGGCGTTGACTGGTGTGTTGCTGATCTTCCTCAACCCGCAATGGGAAGTTCTGTGGTATCACTTCGTTTTATTAATTATCTGCGCCAACGGTTGGTTGATACGCCGAGCAGGTCGAGTGGGACAGTCGCGAACAGAATTGCTGCTGATTTTTGTGGACTTGCTGATCATGACTTTGGCCATGATCGTACCCAACCCGTTCAGTGACGATGTTCGGCCTTTGGCCATGCAATACCGGTTTGATAACTTTCAATATTTCTTCATCATTCTGGCGGCTGGAACCCTGGCCTATTCCTGGCGGACGGTGGTTGCGATCGGGTCTTGGACTGCGATGATTTGGACGGCTGGATGGGTTATCGCGTGGTGGGTTGCGACTCCGATCCCGGGCATCAGCGAGCGTGTGGCCGAGGCGTTGGCGGGTTATCCGGACGTGGCAGAACTCATGGACCCCAACAGCTTTCTCCCTAACCTGCGCATTCAGCAGGTTGTTGTGTTCGTGATGGTGGCGGTGACGCTGGGCGTGTCGATGCGGCGGCTCAACCGGTTGCTGATGACCAATGCCGGGTTGGAGCGGGAGAGGGCAAATCTGTCGCGCTATTTCTCGCCGAACGTGGTGGAGGAGCTAAGCCAGAACGACGAGCCGCTAAAGCAGGTGCGCAAAGAAAACATCGCGGTTCTGTTCATCGACATCGTCGGGTTCACAAAATATGCCGCAGGGCGTGACCCTTACGAAGTGATTGAGGTACTGCGGGGCTTTCATGCCCGAATGGAAGCTGAAGTATTCCGCCATCATGGAACGCTGGACAAGTATCTGGGCGATGGCTTGATGGCCACGTTTGGCACTCCGGTTCCGACGTCGCAGGACGCCAGTAATGCCGTGGCCTGCGCCCGCGATATGGTTGCGGTGATGGATCGCTGGAATGTTGAACGCCGCCGCGCCGGAGAGCCCGAGATTCATGTTGGGATTGGGGTCCACTATGGCTCGGTCGTTTTGGGTGATATCGGGGCCAACCGGCTGGAATTTGCGGTAATTGGAGATGCGGTGAATGTGGCGGCCAAGCTGGAGGCGATGACCCGCGAATTTCAGGCAAGAGTTGTCGTAAGTGATGCGATCCGTGACCGGATGGGTGCAGAAGGTCATCGTGTATCCGAGTTGATGGAAGGATTTGAGACACACGAAAATCGAGCGGTTCGAGGAGTAGAGAAACCGATGGATGTCTGGGTTTGGGCGCAGTGAAGGCTCCCGCCGATCTGCCATGCATCAAGATGCAAGGCAGATCGTTGGGCCGGGCAGCGCGCTGACGCGCGCTGCGGTCACGCGCGCGGCAGCGGGTTCTGCGATGTGTTGTAGGGTGCCCAGTCCGTGACCTCGGGGTAGTATTGACGTCGCCAGGCACGGACGCGTGGGTTCATGACGCGGCGCCAGAGCGGCGGGATCATGGCCGCCACAGTCATAACAGGATAGCCATAGGGCAGTTGTGGGGCTGTATCTTCGTGGTGGTGCTGCAACAGCGGAAAGCGGCGGTTGGGTTTGTAGTGGTGGTCCGAGTGGCGTTGCAGATTGATCAACAGCCAGTTTGACGCTTTTTGTGATGCGTTCCACGAGTGGCGGGGCTGGACGTGTTCGTATTTGCCCTCGCCCAGATGTTTCCGGGTCAGGCCGTAGTGCTCGACATAGTTGACCAGTTCAAGCTGCCAGATCGCGACCCCGGCCTGGATCAGGAACAGGGTGAGACCGGACCAGCCACCTATTGCGAAAGCCAGTCCCAACATAGCGCCTTGCAGAGCCCAATAGCGCCAGAAGGGGTTCGCAGGGTCAGTCCAAGGGCGGTCTTTGCGGGCCAGCTTGTCACGCTCGGCCCGAAAGGCAGAGAGCAGGCATTGTTTCAGGACACGTGGGTAAAAGCGGTGGAAGCCCTCGTTATAGCGCGCGGTGACGGGGTCTCGGGGGGTGCCAACATAGCGGTGATGGATCAGCAGGTGTTCCGAGCGGAAATGAGAGTACAGCACCATCGCCAGAAGAAAATCGCCCAGCCAGCGTTCCAAACGCCCTTGTTGATGCATCAGCTCGTGGCTGTAGTTGATCCCGATTGTGCCCGAGATCACGCCCATGCCAAAGAACAGCCCGACCTTGGCTGCTGTCGACAGGTGGTCGGTATGTGTGGCGTACCAGATCAGACCAAACAGGGTCAGGAATTGCACCGGAACCCAGAGCTTGGTCAACAGGATATACCAGTGCAGGTTGGAATCGGGTGTATCGGGGTCGGCGTTGTTCAATTCCAACCCCGTGACGCGGTCCAGCACCGCAAAGGCCCACCACGTCGACAACGGCACCAACAGGACCCACCAACCGCCCGCTAAAGCGGTGAACCAGACAAGCGGGATCAGCAGAAACGAGATCCAGAATGGCAGGGCCGGTTGCCAGCGGGACAGGGTCTCTGATGAAATCATGGGGCGGCTCCGAACGATCGAGCTCAACCTAGCGTCAGTTCCAGCGACCGCACAATACTGACCGTAGGTTACCGGTTGCGCCAGAGATCATGGGCCTTGCGCATCACAGTTGGCAGGTCGCTGGGGCGGAAATCGTGTTTCTCGATGGCGATTAGCCTGTTGGGCGGCGAATCGGCTGAGACCGAGGCGGACCAGATGCGCAGGATCAGGTGGAAATGGGTAAAGGTGTGACGCACTTCGCCCGGAAGGATTTGCCAATCTGCCTTGAACGGTGGGGATTCAACCGGTGCCTCGGTCCAGTCGGACCCCGGCCAACCCAGCATACCACCCAGCAGCCCTTTATCTGGGCGACGTTCCAAATACAGGGCACCATCGGGGCGTTGGGCGATATAGATGTGGCCGTACCGCGTGGGTTTGGGCTTCTTCGGCGTCTTGCGCGGCAGCTCGGCCTGTGTTCCGGCCGCGCGCGCCTGACAGGGGTCGCGCAGGGGGCAAATGCCACAGGCCGGAGATTTCGGAGTGCAGATCGTGGCGCCCAAATCCATCACCGCCTGCGCATAGTCGCCGGGCCGCGCATCCGGCGTCAGTGCGGCAGCTTTGTCTTTCAGCAGGGGTTTTGAACCTGGCAGCGGCGCATGGATGTCGTAAAGCCGGGCCATGACTCGCTCGACATTGCCGTCCAGCACCGTCTCGGGCCGATCGAAGGCGATCGCCGAGATGGCGGCGGCGGTATAGGGGCCGATACCGGGTAGCTCCAACAGGGCGTCGTAGGTGTCTGGAAAAACGCCTTCGTGGTCTTCGGCCACAACACGGGCGCATTTCAGCAGGTTGCGGGCGCGGGCGTAATAACCCAACCCGGCCCATTCTCCCATGACCTGATCATCCGGCGCAGCGGCTAACGCCTGAACTGTGGGCCAGCGCGTGGTAAAGCGCATAAAATAGTCGCGCACGGCGGCCACGGTGGTCTGTTGCAGCATCACCTCGGATAGCCAAACGCGATAGGGATCGGGCATGACACCTGCTGCGCGGTCCGCCGGGCTGACACGCCAGGGCATTTCGCGGGCATGGCGGTCGTACCAGGCCAGTAACGCCCCGCTCAGGTCTGGTTGAATGCTGTCACGCAATTTTTAACTATCTCCCTGTCGGGTTTCGCTGGCGCCCGGTGTCACGCTCTTTACAATAGCCGCGCAGGAGTTGGAAACCAGATGCAGCGCAGACGTTCTTCGACACGCGGGTTCAAACGCACCGCGACATTGCTGAACGGCCAGATCAGGCGCGCCGGTGAAAGCCGGGGTTTTGCCGTATCGCGGCTGCTGACCCATTGGGCCGAGATCGTAGGGCAGGACATAGCTGCCATCGCACGGCCTGTGAATGTTGGGTATGGAAAGGGTGGCATCGGCGCGACGTTGACTGTTCTGACCACCGGTCCACAGGCCCCGATGCTTGAGATGCAAAAGGAACAGCTACGCGGCAAGGTGAATGCGGTTTACGGCTATAACGCCATCAGCCGAGTGCGCATCACCCAGACCGCTCCAACCGGATTTGCCGAGGGGCAAGCCAGTTTCGACCACAAGCCGAAAGCGGCGAAACCCAAATTAGACCCGGAAATCGAGGCCGAAGCGGACAGAACCGCTCGCGATGTTCACGATGGTGACCTGCGCGCGGCACTTGAACGTCTGGGCCGTAACGTTTTATCCAAGCAGAAACGCTGAGAAAGGGCTGAGAAATGAGCCGTATTGCAACCGGAATCTGCGCTGCGGTCGCCATAGCCGCAGGCGGCTATTGGCTGTCGCTGTCGAATTCCTCTCCGTCATATCCTCTGGTCAGCAGTGCCGAGGCGCAAGAGGCCGATCTGGACACCTCGACCATTGTCGAGATGGTGCAGGGCGCTGAGGACGCGCCGGTCGAGATCATCGAATACGCATCTTATACGTGCCCGCACTGTGCGAATTTCCACAATGGCGCGTATAAGCAGCTGAAAAAAGACTTCATCGACACTGGTAAGGTCAAGTTCATCTACCGCGAAGTGTATTTCGACCGTTATGGCCTGTGGGCTTCAATGGTTGCGCGCTGTGGTGGGCCCGAGAAGTTCTTTGGCATTTCCGACCTGATCTATGAAGGCCAGTCCGAATGGACCAAAGCCGGTGGCCCGGCCGAGATCGTGGACGAGCTGCGCAAAATCGGACGTTTGGCCGGTATCGACAATGATCAGCTAGAAGCCTGTCTGCAGGATGGCACCCAAGCCCAGACTCTGGTGGCTTGGTACCAGGAAAACGCCGAACGTGATGGCATTCAGTCGACCCCGTCCTTCGTCGTGAACGGCAAGAAGGTCGACAACCAGTCTTACGCCGACTTCAAAAAGCTGATCGAGGACGAATTGGGCAGCTAACTGCCTTGTGCGACCGGCTTTCGGGCCGGTCGCCCTTCAGGGCGACGGGGCAACCTGCAGCAGCATCTGGCGCACCTTGTCGACCTCATCCATGTTCAGACGCACAGGCAGAGTGACGACCTTGCTGCGAAATGCAGTGGGCAGTCGCACAGCGTCTTTCTCCGTTGTTACCATTTGCGCGCCCAGCATGCGGGCTTCGTTTTCCAGTCGTGTCATCAGGGCTGGGGTCAGCGGCTGGTGATCGTCCAGCGCTTCGGCCCGTAGCAGGGCTGCACCTTGCTGGCGGAGCGTGGCGAAGAATTTCTCGGGGTGGCCGATGCCGGCAAAGGCCAAAACGGGCGTGTCGCTCCAATCCATGCCGGTTTGCAGCGGTTGCACCGCGCCTGTGGCATGGGGGACAGTCAGACTTTGGCCCCAACGGTCGGTAAATTGAGTCTGTGCATCCGCATCACCCAGAGACAGCACCAGATCAGCGCGCTTCAGCCCGATGTCGACGGGTTCCCGCAAAGGCCCGGCGGGAAGGCACAGGCCATTGCCGAACCCGCGCGCCGCGTCCACAACGATGACAGAGAAATCCTTGGCGACCGAAGGGTTCTGAAACCCGTCATCCAAGACAATCACCGTCGCGCCAGCCTCGGCTGCGGCGCGGGCCCCGGCGGCGCGGTCCTTGGCGACCCAAACTTCGGCAAAAGCGGCCAGCAAGAGCGGTTCGTCCCCGACCTGCGCAGCCGTATGCTTGCTTGGGTCAACCCGCACCGGCCCTTCTAACGAGCCGCCATGACCGCGTGTCACCACATGCGTTTCATGCCAGGCATCGCGCAGTTGCTCGATCATCCAAATCACGGTCGGGGTCTTGCCGGTGCCGCCCGCATTCAGGTTGCCGATGCAGATAACGGGGACGCCCGGTTTGAAACCGGTGTCTGATGCAATCCGCCGCGCAGTCGCAGCGGCATAGGCGCGTCCCAATGGTGCCAGAAGGCGTGCGCGCAAATCCAACTGGTCAGGTGCGGTGTTCCAGAAATCAGGTGCTCGCATCAATCTGCACTCCGTTGGTCCAGACAGTCTTGCACCATGTCGATCAGTTGATCCGCCTGTGGTGCACCCTCGGACACGATTTCCCACCCGGCCAGCGCCATATCTGCGGCTCGGTCAGGCGACAGCAGCTCGACCACGGCGTCGCCCAGTTCGGTCGCTGACCGGACAGAGCGCGCTGCCCCAGCCCGATCCAGCTGATCGTATATGTGCTGGTGCTGGTGTACAAACGGACCATGAACCAAGGCCGAACCAAGCGCCACGGCGATAAGTGGATCGTGCCCCCCTGCGCCACGTTCAAGCGAGTTGCCCATGAATGTCGCAGGTGACACCCGGTGCCACAAGCCAAGGTCTTCCGGCTCGGATGTCAGAACGACCTGTGTTGTGTCTTCGATCTGCCCAACGCTGTCCCAGTTGGTGCAGCGTAAATCCATGGCTTCTAACCGCCGGTGCAATGGCTCGGCCTCGGCCATGTCTGCCACGTGCAGCACCAGTGTCAGCCGTGGCAGTATTCGCATAGCCTGACGGTGGGCGCTGAGGACCGATATGAACTCTGTGTCCTGCACATATGCCGCCAGCCAAACCGGACGGCCAGCCAAAGCGTGGTTGGTTTCGATCAGCTCATCCTCGGGCCAGGGACCAGGGTTTGCGCTGACCTGCAAGGGCGGGGCTTCCAAGACCTTTTCCGAAAAGATACCAAGGCGCCGGATCGACCGAGCTGTCTCGGTTTTCGTGGTGAGAATGGACTTGAAACAGTCAAGCGTGAACCGGGTGATATCTGGCAGCCACTTGGCTCCGCGCGAGACTTTGATGTCGATCTGAGCTTCGATCAGAATGAGGGGGATGTCGTGCTCATCGGCGCGCGTGATCACGTTGGGCATCAGCCCACCACCGACCCACAGACCAATATCCGGATGCCAGTAATCCAGAAACGCGCGTGCTGCGCCGCTCTGATCTTGGGGCAGGTTGATCAGGGGATAGTCCACCTGTTCCCAGCTCCGCAAATCGGCTTCCGGAGGGGCCGTCAGCAGCACGTTCAACGTTGGTCGGGCCTGCCGCAGTCTGCGGCAGAAATCGACAACAGCTCGTTGGCGGTTCTGTGAGTTGATGTGCACCCAAATCACCTCGCCTTCGGGGCGCGGGATGTGGGGTTGGTTGGCCGAACCTGGTACGCCCCAGGACAGAACCCGATAGGCAGCCAAGCTAAGGGAGCGCGGTTTGCTCATGGGCTGATACCAGCGCTGTTCGGGTCAAGTTTCGCGTGCAAAGCGTGGTGAACGGGTGCACCCGCTGCAATCACGCCGTTCAGACGTGGATGCGCATTGTTGAAGCGCAAGGGATGGCCCAGCCGGTCGGAACAGATGCCTCCTGCCTCGCGAATGATCAGGTCTCCGGCGGCGATATCCCATTCCCAGCTGGGGCGCAGCGTCAGCATTCCGTCAAACCGACCTTGTCCAACCACGGCCATCCGGTAGGCCAGAGACGGCCGGTAGACCCGGTTGAACACGGGAACCTGTCCTTGCCGCCAATGGCGCGGGTCCAAATTGGGTTTGGCCGCCAGAATCTGGGCGGTTTTTAGGTCTGAAACCTTGGAGATTTGGATCGCCTTCCCGTTCAACGTCGCCCCTAGCCCCTTGGCGGCAGCATAGAGCAGATCGCGCTGTGGTAGGTAGACCACGGCCGCAACCACCTCACCCTGATCCGCAACGGCAAAGGAATGCGCCCATGTGCGCGATCCTTCGGCAAAGCTGCGTGTTCCGTCGATCGGGTCGATGATGAACACCCGATCTTTTGTCAGGCGGTCGTCGGAATCCTCGGTCTCTTCGCTCAGCCAGCCATAGCCGGGGCGGGCGGCTGGCAAGCGCTGTTCCAGCATGGCGTTGACGGCCAGATCAGCCTCGGTCACGGGTCCCGCGCCGTCGGGTTTGTCCCAGCGTTGCGCAGTTTCGCCCGAGTAGCGGGTGGCGATCTTTCCGGCTTCGTGCGCGGCGTCAATCAGAAGGTGCAGGTCAGCTGCCGGCAAGTGTCATTCCTTCGATCAGCACCGACGGAACCACCCGCGACAGGTAAGGTCGCGCATCGTTGGCCGGGATGATCCGTTTCAGCATATCGCGCAAGTTGCCCGCGATGGTACATTCGTTGACAGGGTGAGTGATTTCCCCGTTCTCGACCCAAAAACCCGAGGCGCCGCGCGAATAGTCGCCTGTATTCGGGTTGATGGTCGATCCAATCATCGACGTTACCAGAAGCCCGGTGCCCATGTCGCGCAGCAGGTCTTCACGGCTGTGCTCGCCCTGCGTCAGGCTCAGGTTCCAGTTGCTGGGCGAGGGCGGGCCGGACACGCCGCGTGCGGCATTCCCGGTTGAGGTCATGTCCAGCTTGCGCGCGCTGGACAGATCCAGCGTCCAACCCGTCAGAACGCCGTTTTCGACGATTGCGCGCCGTTGCGTTGCCAGCCCCTCGGCATCGAATGGGCGCGAACCCGCGATGCGCGGACGGTGCGGGTCTTCGATCAGTGACAGATGTTCTGGCATTACCTGTTCGCCCAAACAGTCCTTAAGCCACGATGCCCCGCGGGCGATGGCGGCACCGTTGCTGGCCGCCAGCAGATGACCGATCAGCGAGGATGAGATACGTTCGTCAAACAGGACCGGAAAGGTGCCCGTCGCGGGTTTTTGCGCGCCAACCAAGGCCACGGCACGCTCACCCGCGCTGCGGCCAATGTCTTCGGGATTGCGCAGGTCAATTTGGAACGTGCGGCTGTCGCCGTCATAGTCACGTTCCATTCCCGTGCCTTCGCCCGAGATCGCCACGCAAGAGGTTGACCGGCTACTGCGCACATAACCACCGGAAAAGCCGTTGGTCGCTGCCAGATGCACCCGGTGTGTGCCATAAGCCGCTGCCGCATCGGATACTTGCGAGACCCCTTCGACCGACAGTGCTGCGGACTCAGCGGTCAACGCGTCGCGCAACAAATCCTCGGCGGCAGGCTCCGGCGATGGGTCGAACAGTTCCAGCGCAGACAGATCCCAGCCCTTGACCAGTTGATTTTCGTCGGCCAGCCCGGTGAATGGGTCTTCGGGGGCTTCGCAAGCCATGGCAACGGCCCGTTCGGCCATCGCGGTCAGAGTTTCGGGCCGGCTGTCCGAGCTGGACACGATGGCTTGGCGCTTGCCCAGAAATACGCGCAATCCAAGATCGGTGCCCTCGGATCGTTCGGCGTGTTCCAGTGCCTCACCGCGCACTTCGACTGACACCGAAGAGCCTTCAATCACAATAGCATCCGCCGTATCGGCCCCGGCTTTGCGTGCCGCGTCCAGCAGGGAATGGCTGATTTCTTCAGGTGTGCGGGTCATGCGGCCTCCGGTTGTAATGCATTGGACCTAGCCTTGGACTGCCCGTCCCGCAAGGCCCCAGGACCGACAGATGCTGCGCCAAACCCTGAAAAATTGGACAAACACATATCGGGTAGCCAAAGACTTTACATTTCTGTCCGAACTTCCATTAGATGAGGCGAATTACAAACTTGCAGGTCCGTCTTTATTGCGGGTTGAAATTTTACCCCTGCAAATGATGACACATAGGAGAGTGTGGTTTGGCTCAGTTTTTCGTTGTTGACTTTGATGAGCCTCATGTCGTCGCCAAGGGCAAAGGGTCAGCCTCTGTCATAAAACGCTTTACCATGATCCTGAGGAAGCTGCAGGTTTCCGCAGAAGTTCTTACGTTCCGCGAGTTGATTGAGCGCGGCCCGACAAGCGACCCAAAAAGCTATGTCTTGTTGCACTACAACGAACTTTTTGTCGTGCAGCACCAAAAAGTCGATTGGTTGCGCGCTCGCGAAGTCGAGTTGGCTGCGATGGGGTACAAAATCCTTCATTCTGTCGAACATGGTCGTGTCGTTGGCCACAAGATCCGCCAGAACAAAGTTCTCTCGGCTGCAGGTGTGCCAATGCCCAAACTAATCGAGGCGGGCGACCGTTTCGATACCGTTTTTTCAAACCAAATATCGAATGCGCATGTTCCAGTGCAATTGATCAGCGAGGCGGACGAGCTGAATCCCGCGCGTTACAACACGGAATATGTGGATTGCCGGTATGAGTATGGTGGTGAGCTCTGGAATGTTTGCATTCGGGCACAAGCTATTGGTGAGCAAGTGCTGTTTTCCTGGATACGCGCTGGAATAGAACCCAGCGTTCATACGCGGGACACACCTGTCGACCCGGGCTTGATCCAACATTTTCACCGTACACTCATACAGCCAAATCTGGACCAAATACAGTCAATTGCCAAAGGCATAAAAAAGGCGCTCGGCGTTGGGCTCTATGCGCACGACATATT
The DNA here is from genome assembly GCF_056542865.1 of Ruegeria sp. AA6. Classification (NCBI taxonomy): domain Bacteria; kingdom Pseudomonadati; phylum Pseudomonadota; class Alphaproteobacteria; order Rhodobacterales; family Roseobacteraceae; genus Ruegeria; species Ruegeria sp. AA6. Next base: position 61,748 of record NZ_JBQGAN010000010.1, on the reverse strand, counting down.
GCCATGCGCGAATACAGGGCGTTTTTTCCTGTGTGAAACCAATTTCAAGTTTTATGACGGAAACCATCGGTTTCACATGGTGCCGATCGCAGATCAGCACCCGGTACCGGCATTGTTCAATGGCAAAAAAGTCGGTCGACGTATCGCCCGGGCGTTAACACAAGAGCTGGACCTGCATCCTTAAATCAGTCGAGGGCGAAGCTCTGTTCCAGCTCCGCCCGCCCGACATCATTTGATGCGCTGACCGTTGGCCAGAATTTGCCCGTCTTCGGTGAATTCGATTTTCGAATTCAGCGTGTCGGGTTCTTCGCCTGGGACTGCCATCATGCCCATCATCATGCGCGCGCCAATGGCTTGGTTTTCTTGCACCAGACCCATGCTGATTAGCTTGTCGATCAGTGCGTTGGCGCCCACCAGCTGCAGGTTCGCAACGCCCGACGGAGTCGGTAGGCTGTCAATCTCGGTCGCGCCCGAGTTGTCGAACGTGAAATCGCCGTTGCCAGTCAGTTTGGCACCCACCAGCGATACCAGAAGTTCATTGATTTTCAGCGAATGCAGCTCACCGGGCGCTTCGCCCGATGTCTCGAGTGCTTCGATTGAGGCGGGGTCGAAGAAATTCGTCAGGATCTTGGCAGTCCCGGTGGCATCCAGCGCAATTGTTGCAGGATCACGCGGCAGTGCGCCGGCCGGGTCGAAGATGCTCCACAGAACGTCCGACATGGTGAAATCCGTCAGGTTCATGGCAAAGCCAAAAGGCTGAATTTCCTCGGATTCCTGAATCGGGAATTCGAATTTTATCCCGGCATTGGCCATCGCAATCTCAATCGGGAATGGCAGTTCAGCGGTGGTCACCGCCAGTTTGGCGCTGTTTTGTTCAACATCATAGGCCAGACGTTGTTCGTCGATGCTGATGCCGAACCGTCCGCCGTCGGATTCGCTGCCCATCGAGAAAGCCTGACCTTCGCTAGTCCCCGCAATCGAGGTCTGGCCCGAAGCATAGGTGAACAGACCCGAGAACGAGAAACCGCCCTCAAAGAAGGCCTGCGGATCGGTACCGTCGAAATCGGCCGGGATCACGCTGGTGCCTTCAAAGTTCAGCTGGCCCAGATTTCCGTTGATCTTGCCGTCATCGGACCCTTCGGGATCGTTGAATGCCAGATCATAGGACAGCCCGGCGGCGGTCATGTTCTGGTCGACCGAGCGTGTCTCGCCGATTTTCATCTGCGAAGTGCCGGTCAGGTCGGTCATTGCCAGGTCCATGGCCATAATGTCATCCGGCACGGTCTCGTCATTGACCTGCAGTTCGCCCAACTTCATGCCAAGCGTGGATGCGGAATAATCATAGGTCATGTCGTCGGGGTCGCCCGAAACAACCATCTCTAGCCCGGTGTGGTAGTATTCGATATCGACAGTGAATTCCTCTCCCTCTTCCTCGCCGGACAGGGTCATGGGGAAGCTTTCGGGCAAACCGACGCTGACGGTTCCATCGCCGTTTTCGGTCAGCGTCATCTGCGGCATGCTCATCGTGAACGATCCGCCCGTATCCGGCACAGGTGCGTCAACGGTCATTTCGGTGATCGTGGTCACATCGCCGGACGTGGTTTGTTCGGCCGTTACCGTATAGCCCATCTGAGTCAGATACGCCTGCCAGTCGTCCCAGACCTGCTGCGCGGTGACATCGGCAAATGCGCCCTGGGTGACAATGGCATAGGCCAAAACTGCGCCGCTGCTGCGGCGAAGGAAAACGGACATTATAGAACCCTTCGTGATCAATTTTGCGGGCATCGTCGTGCTTGCGGCGGCGGGCGTCAAGGGGCAAGGGCTGGACCCTTTCCCCGTTCGCGCGGTAGAGATTCACACAATCTCAAAACAACGGAGGTACAGGGTTCATATGCAGGGGAAAACCGTACTTATCACAGGGGCCAGCCGCGGCATCGGAGCCGAGGCAGGGCGCGTATTTGCCGCAGCGGGGGCGAACGTCGCGCTGGTTGCACGCAATCGTGATCAGATAGAGGCGCTGGCTGAGGCTTTGGGCGACAACGCGATCGCGCTGCAATGCGATGTCAGCGATTTTGCGCAGGTTGAACAGGCTGTCGCCGATTGCGTCGCGCGGTTCGGGGGGCTGGACGTGCTGATTGGCAATGCAGGCGTCATAGATCCGATCTTTCACCTGTCCAACGCTGATGTCGCGGCATGGAGTGCGGCCATCGACATCAACCTCAAAGGGGTTTTCTACGGAATGCGCGCGGCGCTGCCGGTCATGCGCGCCGCAGGTGGGGGCACGGTGATCACGGTTTCGTCTGGCGCGGCTTCAAACCCGATAGAAGCGTGGAGTCACTATTGCGCCTCGAAGGCAGGGGCCAAGATGCTGACTGAATGCCTGCATCTTGAAGAGTCGATTCACGGCATCCGCGCCATGGGTCTGTCTCCGGGCACTGTGGCCACGGATATGCAACGGGTCATCAAGGCCAGCGGCATCAACGCCGTCAGCCAACTGGACTGGAGCGATCACATCCCCGCCGATTGGCCCGCGCGGGCGCTGTTGTGGATGTGCTCGGCGGATGCGGATGAGTTTCTGGGTACCGAAATCTCGTTGCGGCGCGAGGATATCCGCAAAAGGGTTGGCCTGACGTGATTGACCTGACCAAAGTGGATGGGTTGTGGACGGTCACGCTCAACAACCCGCAAAAGGCCAACGCGCTAACCGGCACGATGCTGACCGAACTGATCGAAATCGCACAGGCCGCGAGCGACGCCCGCGCCTTGATCCTGACCGGTGCTGGCAAGGTGTTCAGCGCCGGGGCCGACCTGGATGAGGCGCGGGCCGGGCTGGCGACCTCGGACTTGTGGGAGAAGTTGTCGGGAGCCATCGCCGCCTTGCCATGTCTGACGGTGGCCGCGTTGAACGGAACGCTGGCTGGCGGTGCAAACGGTATGGTATTGGCCTGTGATCTTCGCATCGCGGTGCCACAGGCCAAGGTCTTTTACCCGGTGATGAAGCTGGGCTTTCTGCCGCAGCCCTCTGACCCGGTGCGCATGGCTGCCCTGATCGGTCCTGCGCGCACCAAGATGATATTGATGGCCGGTCAAAAGGTTACAGCGGCCGAGGCCTATGAATTCGGGCTGATCGACCGCGTGGTGGAACCTGACCAGTTGATTCCAACGGCGCATGCGCTTGTGGCAGACAGCCTGTCCGCCGATCCCGACATTGCAGCCGGAATTGCAAGGATGTGCCGATGACTTTGTCCGCTGTGCTGCTACGTGTCGCCGACCCGGACCGCTTGGCCGGGTTTTACACGGATACCTTGGGCATGATCGCCCGCGCACACGGGCCAAACCGGCGGATCGGATATGCCGGGCAGGATGCCGATTTGCTGCTGATGCCGGGTGGGGGCGGTTATATTCACGATGGCGGGCAGCGGTATTGGAAAATCGGGGTCACCGTGCCGGACGTCGACCTTGCCGCCGCGTATCTGCGTCAAAAAGGAGTTGAGGTTTCGAACCCAAAACAATTCCTCGACATCGGTTATATGTGCCACCTGAAAGACCCCGAAGGCTTTGTGATTGAGCTGCTGCAGCATGATTTCGAAGGCAATCGCCCCGAGAATGCCGCCGACCCCGCCGATCCTTTCGCCAAGGCCTGTATCGGCCAGATCACCCTGCGCACAGGGGACATTGCCACCGAAGACGCGTTCTGTCGCGCGCAGGGTATGCGCCTGCTTTCGGTACAGGACGTGGCGCAGTACGGGTTCGATCTGCATTTTTATGCCTTCACAGATGACGTGCCGCCGAACCCTGACCCATGGTCGGTCGAAAACCGCGAATGGCTGTGGAAACGCCCCTATACCACGCTTGAATTTCAGCACCTTGCCGGGGCGCAATTTGCGCCCGCACCGGATTACCGGGGGCTGGCGTTTGAGGGGCTAACTGAGACGACTCGCGATGCGTTCGGCGACCCGGTACGCCCCGATTGATCAGCGCCCACGGCGTGTCCCCGGCACTTTTGATCGAAATCCGGGTGGGCGCTTGCGAACCCAGTTCAGGAATTTCTCCAGCCGGGGATGGGCGCGCAGGGCTTCGACTGTGTTGAACTCTCGCGCCAACTCACCCTCAGTCAGGGTGGCGTGAACCTCTTTGTGGCAGATGATGTGCAGCAATACCGTAGGACCGCCCTTGCCCCCTTTGAGTTTTGGGATCAGATGGTGCAGGCTGCCGCCCCCATCCGGGATGGGGCGGTCGCACAGTGGGCAGATCGGATCGTTGTTTGACATGACAGGGACAAACTTGCGCCCGATGGCGCGGAAGGCAAGAGGGCGGCAATGGCGCTGGCAGTTGTAATCGGGGCGGGTCCTGCGGGCCTGATGGCGGCCGAGGAATTGGCTGCTGCCGGTCATGACGTTTTGGTGGCTGAGGCCAAGCCCTCGGTCGCGCGCAAGTTCCTGATGGCGGGTAAATCGGGTTTGAATCTAACCAAGGACGAACCATTCGAGGCATTCATGCCGGCCTACGGCGAAGCGGCGGATTGGCTGCGCCCGATGATAGCTGAATTCGATGCCGCCGCGATACAGGGCTGGGCGCAGAAGTTAGGGCAGGAGATGTTCACCGGCTCGACCGGTCGGGTGTTTCCAACGGTGATGAAAGCCTCACCCTTGTTGCGCGCTTGGCTTGGGCGGCTGGGTGCTGCGGGTGTTCAGATCAAAACCCGCTGGCGTTGGTTGGGGTGGGACGGTGATGCGTTGCTGTTCGACACACCGGATGGCACGCATCGGGTCACGCCGGGCGTCACCATATTGGCACTGGGCGGAGCAAGCTGGGCTCGATTGGGATCAGACGGCCAGTGGGTCGGGTCTCTGCGGGAACAGGGGGTCGAGGTTGCGCCCTTTGCCCCGGCGAATTCGGCGCTGTCCGTCGATTGGAGCCCCCACATGCAGCCGCATTTCGGCGCAGCCTTGAAATCGGTGCGCTGGACGGCCGGAGCGTCGCAAAGCCGCGGTGAGGCAACGATTTCGGCAACCGGGCTGGAAGGTGGGGGGCTGTATTCTTTGACGCCAGCCCTGCGAGAAGACGCATCCCTACACGTTGATCTGGTGCCTGATCTGGAATCAGCGACGCTGCAGTCTCGGCTAGAGGCAAAGAAACCCAAGACCACCTTGTCACAATGGCTGAAGAAGTCACTGCACTTGCCACCGCAGAAAGTGGCGCTGTTTCATGAGATGGTCAAAAGCAACGGGTTGCCACAAGCGCAATGGGCAGGCGCGCTGAAACACCTGCCGATCCGGTACGCCAGTTTGCGCCCAATGGACGAAGCGATTTCGACGGCGGGTGGCGTTCAGCGTGCTGCTCTAAATGACGAGTTGATGCTGACGGCGATGCCCGGCGTGTTCTGCGCCGGTGAGATGCTGGATTGGGAAGCGCCGACAGGTGGCTACCTGTTGACGGCCTGCTTGGCGACGGGGCGGTGGGCTGGACGCGCGGCGGCGAACTGGTTGAGTACGCGTTAACGAGACCGCGCCAGCATCGCCAGACGGATCATCGCGCGTTCGACCAGTGCCATTGCTGGCGCTGTTTGACCGGCCGAACGCAGTGATAAGTCGGTATCGGTGAGAACGGTCAACGCGGTCTGCAATTTGGGCGCGCCCCATCCTTGTGCCTGCCGCAAAATCCGGTCGCGACGCTTGCCGTAAACTGGCGGGCGCAGCTTGCCGATTCCCTGTGCCGCCCCGCCGGGATCGGAGGCGCAGGCATACAAAGTTCGGAAATGCCGGGTCGCGCCAATACACAGGCTGACCGCGTTGGTGCCTTGTGACTGCAAGCGACGGATCAGCGGACCAATCTCTCCGGCGCGGCCTTCGGCGACGACATTCAGAACATCGTCCAGCGCGGCCTCGGTCGAGCGCGGCGCGCAGGCTTCGATATCCTCGATGGTCAGTTCGGAATTGTCGCCGCGTTTGTAAAGGGACAGTTTTTCAATGGATTGCGTGAAATCGCCTGGGCTAATCCCGGTGGCGAGTTCCGCAAGCGCGGACATCGAGTCGCGCGGGATGTTCTGCAAACCGGCCTCAGTCAGAATCCGCTCGATCTCGCCACGCGAAGGCGGATCGTCATAGATGCCAACCGCATAGGCAGCCGGGTGCGCCTCGAACGCCTTGCGGATTTTTGAGCTGGGTTTCAGTTGCCCGGCAGTGACAATGATCTGAGCGTCGCCGGGCGCCCAATCCTCGAACGCGGCGATGATCGCGGGGGCGGCGACGTCCGTGGTGTCCTCGACAAAAACGGCGCGCGGGCCAGGGAAGAAGCCTACCGCTTTGACTGCGTCCAGCAATAACGCGGGATCACTACGCAGGTCGGCTCCGGGCATACGGGTCAGGCGCATTTCCTCTTCGGCATTGGCACCCAGCAGGGCGGCCAGAACCTGCTGGCGTTTAAGCGCCACGCGCATCGCATCTGCGCCGTAGATCAGTAGCCCGGCCTTGTCGGCGTCTGGACGGGCGAAATACCCTTCCGCCTCGCGCGGGCTAAGCTTCATGCGCCAAGACCCGGCGTTGCATACAGCTCGTTTACGATCTGATCGGAGAGAATCACCATCAACCGTTTCTTTGCGTCCCGTTCGTCAGCCAGTGTCGAAACTGTTGATCCGGCAGCGGAATATCCGACGAAGTTTTCGACAGAGCCAGAGGCTACCACCTGCCCGGTTGCATTCGATCTGAGGGTGTAGGTCGCCTCGCCGTCAATGGAATAGCGATTGGTTTCGTTCGTCGTCGTGATCGCGGCAGCCCGTGTCACGGTGGCGACACTCACGTCCAGAGCGTAGGCGTTGCCCGAGCTTGCGCTGCGGCCCAGCCGTTGCTCAAGGTTCTGAACCAACTGGTAGCTATCTGTGGTGCTTGGGGCCGATACCTGAACCTGACCGTTCAATTCCGCGCCTGAACCACCGGGCGCATAAACGGGTTCAAAACCGCAGGCGGTGACAAGAAAACCGGCCGCCAGCGGCATCTTCAACAGGGTTCTGCGATCAAACAACGACATTCACGATCCGGCCCGGGACAACAATCACCTTCTTCGGCGCATTGCCATCCAGCGCCTTTTGCACAGCTTCGGTGCTGAGCGCGATTTTTTCAACCTCGTCCTTGGCCATATCCTTGGCCACGCTGATTTCCGCGCGGCGCTTGCCGTTGATCTGGATCGGCAGGGTAACGGTGTCATCGACCAGCATTGCCTCATCGGCCACGGGCCACGGCGCGGTTGCAACCAGCCCTTCACCGCCCAGCACCTGCCAGAGTTCCTCGGACAGGTGAGGCGTCATGGGGGACATCAGTTGTGCCAATGTCTTGGCGGCCTGACGCTTGGCGTCGGTGCCTGCCTTGGATTTCGCCAGCGTGTTGGTGAAGGCATAGAGCTTGGCGATTGAGGCATTGAAGCCAAAGGATTCAACACCGCCGGTCACATCATGGATGGCTTTGTGCATCTCGCGCAGCAGGGTTTCGTCCTCGGCGTTGGCCGGGTTGTCCGATTCCGCGATCTCGGACGCGATGCGATGCACCCGGCTGAGATGCTTGAAGGCGGCTTCGGCCCCGGATGCTGTCCATTCTACATCCCGTTCAGGGGGCGAGTCGGACAGCACAAACCAACGCGCAGTATCCGCGCCGAAGGCCGAGATGATGTTGACCGGATCGACCACGTTCTTCTTGGACTTCGACATCTTAACGGCGCTTAAGGCTTCTATTTCTTCCCCTGTCTTTTTGAGGAAGACTGATTCACCTCGACGCTCAACTTCCTCCGGGAAGAAATACTCTTTGCGTGTTGCAGTTATCGTCGCCGGATAAGTTGTTACTATTAGATCATCTGAACGCTTTACTTTGGGCGGCTGATCCCCTCCGCGGTTCTCTGTAACTTCTCTAAAGTAGGCCTCATGCGTCACCATGCCTTGAGTGAAAAGGGCGTTGAAAGGCTCGATGGCCTTTTTCGGCAGATGGCCCGTGATGTTCATCGCCCGCGCGAAGAACCGGGAGTAAAGCAGGTGCAGAATCGCGTGCTCGATGCCGCCGATGTACTGATCGACATTCATCCAGTACTCGGCCTCGGCCAGATCGGTCGGCGTCTCAGAACGCGGCGCGGTGAAACGCGCGTAATACCAGGACGAATCGACGAACGTGTCCATCGTGTCGGTTTCGCGCTTGGCAGGCGCCCCGCAGGACGGGCAGGGCGTATCCCGCCAGTTGGGGTGGCGGTCCAGCGGGTTGCCCGGGATTGAGAAGTCGATGGGTTTGCCGTTGCCATCATCATAGGGCAACTCAATCGGCAAATTCTCTTTCTTCTCCGGCACCGTGCCGCATTTCTCGCAATGGACAACGGGAATCGGACAACCCCAATAGCGTTGACGGCTCAGGCCCCAGTCACGAAGGCGGAACTTGGTGACGCCTTCGCCCCAACCAGCCTTTTCCGCAAAGTCGACAGTGGCGTTGATGGCCTCGTCGCCTGTGGCCTCGGTCAGACCCGCGAAATGGTTCACCCAGCGAACTTTCTCTGTCTTTGGGGGAACAAAGGCGATCTTGTCGACCGGAGTATCGTCATCCAGCGCAAAGAAGGTATCGACGACGGGCAGGCCGTATTTGCGGCAGAAATCGAGGTCGCGCTGGTCATGCGCCGGGCAGGCAAAGATCGCGCCGGTGCCGTAATCCATCAGGATGAAGTTTGCGATCCAGACCGGCAGTTCCCAGTTCGGGTCCAGCGGGTGTTTGACACGGATGCCGGTGTCATAGCCCAGCTTCTCGGCGGTTTCGATGGCCTCTTCGGTGGTGCCGCCTTTGCGGCATTCGGCCACGAATTCAGCAACTTCGGAATTTTCAGCCTCAAGCTGCTTGGCAATCGGGTGATCCGGCGAGATGCCGACAAAGGACGCGCCCAACAGCGTATCGGGCCGAGTCGTATAGACGGTGATCGGCTCTCCGCCATCGGTGCGCTCAAACCCGAATTGCAGGCCGCGCGACTTGCCGATCCAGTTTTCCTGCATCAGGCGGACCTTGGCGGGCCAATTGTCCAGCGTGTCCAGCGCATCCAACAATTCTTCGGAATAGTCCGAGATTTTGAAGAACCACTGCGTCAGCTCTCGGCGTTCGACCAGCGCGCCCGAGCGCCAGCCGCGTCCGTTTTCGACCTGTTCGTTCGCCAGAACGGTCATGTCGACCGGGTCCCAGTTCACCACGGCGTTCTTGCGATAAACCAGTCCGGCCTCAAGCATATCCAGGAACAAAGCCTGCTGCTGGCCGTAATATTCGGGGTCGCAGGTGGCGAATTCACGGGACCAGTCGATCGACAGGCCCAGAGGTTTCATCTGGCCGCGCATGTCGGCAATGTTGCCATAGGTCCAGTCCTTGGGGTGGCCGCCAATGGCCATCGCGGCGTTCTCGGCAGGCATCCCGAACGCATCCCAGCCCATCGGGTGCAGCACATTGTGCCCGGTCGCCAGCTTATGTCGCGCGATCACGTCGCCCATCGTATAGTTGCGCACATGTCCCATATGGATTCGGCCAGACGGGTAGGGGAACATCTCAAGCACATAGTATTTCGGCTTGTCCGCCGTGTGGTCGGCGGTGAAGATTCCGGCCTTGTCCCAGGCCTCTTGCCATTTTGCTTCGATTTCGTTGGCCGAGTAGCGAGACATCGTGCGGTCCTTCGTGAATGAAAACGCCGGGCGTGAACCCGGCGTGGTAATATTGCGATTTTCGGCGGGTGGCTAGAGCTTGTTGTCCGCAATCCGCAACTGACGGGCACGCGACAGGATTGCGTCTTCGATCGCGCGGGTGGTGGCGGCGCTGACCGGTGCACCTCCGCTGGTTTGCAACGAGACAGACAACGAGCGCGCAGCCAAGGCCGGGTCGCTTATGTGTACCGTCGCGCGATATTGTCGCCCACCGCCCGGGGGCGTGCCGTAACCCGTTACGATTACACCAGTAAATGGATCGACTTCTTGAACAGGCAGGAAATTCAGAACATCCAGCGACGCAGTCCAAAGGTAGCGATTCACATTTGTGACCTGTTCGGAGTTGGCGCCGCTGAACAGATCCCAGATGGTCGACCGGTTCGGATCGTTGAACTCTTGTTCGTCAGAATTACCGCCGGTGGCAAGAACATTCGGGTTTGGATCGGCACCCCGATTCTGTCCGCAGGCCGACACGGCAGCAGCCACTATGATGAAACCGAAAATCGTCTGCAGGCGCATTATCGACTGGTCCTGTTCACTTGGGTCTTGGTTGTCAGGGATACTCCTAGACAAGGACCCGTTCAGCAACAACCCTCTTATTGTCACTTAAAGGGTGGGTATGGGGCTGGTTAGGCCACTAAAACAGACTGTGGCATCCTTGCACCAATTTTGTGTCAATGCACTCAATTCATTTATGCCAAGCTTGCGTGTTGGGGGCAAAAAGAGCGAAACGGTTCCCGTGCTGAGACATGTGCTGAGGCATGTGTCGAGTAGAAAAACTTTTGAAACCGAGGGAAACAAGATGAAAAAAGTTCTCTTCGCATCGACCGCTCTGATCGCAACCGCAGGTGTTGCAGCGGCCGACTCCGGCGTTAACTTCAGTGGTTATGGCCGCTTTGGTGTTGGCTACCAAGAAGACCGCGCCTTCACTGCAACCACTGTTGTTGAAGGTACTTTCACGACCGCTGATGGTGACGTTGTAACCGATCCGACCGTTACCGGTACTGTTGAAGGCTCCGATACCATTCTGGTTTCGCGCTTCCGTCTGAACATCGATGGTTTCACCGAAACCGATGGCGGCGTTCGCTTTGAAGGCCGTGTTCGTCTGCAAGCTGACGAAGACTCCGCAACCGGCGAAGCCAACTCGGCTGGTCTGAACGGCGCACGCTTCTCGGTCATCTACGGTGGTCTGCGTGTTGACGCCGGCAACGTGGCAGGTTCGTTCGACAACCTTGCAAACTACTACGGTAACGAAGTTGGTCTGGAACTGTTCGCAGGTCAGTACTCGGGCGTTGACTACGACTTCCTGGCGTACTCCTCGACCGGTTCGGGTGCAAACGGTGTGTTCTTCCAGTACGCAGTTGGTGACTTCGCGTTTGGCGCGTCGTATGACCAGCGCGACGCGGTTACCCGTACGCTCACTGCGAATGGAACCGATATTGATATCGTAGAATTCGATGCTGGAAGCGCTGATCGCTGGGACTTGAGCGCGACTTACACCTTCAACAACATCACCGCAGCTCTTGCCTATGGTCAAACTGACGTGGAAGATGGCGACAAGCCGAGCCTGACCGTTCTGACCCTGGGCGGCGAATGGGGTGACTTTGGCGGTACCCTGTTTGTTGCAGACGACAGAACCCGCGTTGACGCAACTGAAGGCACCGCATGGGGTCTGTCGGCTTCCTACAACCTGGGCGCAGCAACAACCCTGCTGTTCGCCTACGGTGACGGTAAAGCCGATGAAGACACTCGTCAAATTGCTCTGGGCGCCATCTACGACTTGGGCGGCGGTGCATCGCTGCGCGGTGGTATCGGCCAGAACGACTGCAGCGTTTGCGACTCGCAAATCGTTGCGGACTTCGGTGCACAGTTCAACTTCTAAGTTGGTCTGAAACCGCAAGGTTTAAGGGCAGGTCTTCGGACCTGCCCTTTTCTTTTGTGCTGACATGGTGTTTTTCTGCGCTCAAAGCAGATTGAGGAACCCTATGTCGCTGCAAGATATCACTGCCCGTATTGCCAACGCTGAAACTGCCGCCGGGAGGCCTGCCGGGTCTGTCGAACTGATCGCCGTTTCAAAAGTGCAGCCTAATGAGCGCGTTCAGGCGGTACTGGCGCAGGGCCACCGGTGTTTCGGTGAAAACCGGGTTCAGGAAGCCGCCGGAAAATGGCCGGACTTTATGAAGCAGTTCTCAGATATCGATCTTCACTTGATTGGCCCGCTGCAAACCAACAAGGCTCGACAAGCGATTGAGCTGTTCAGCTCAATCCATTCGGTCGATCGGCCTAAACTGGCGAAAACACTGGCGCGACTGGCGCAGGAAATGGGCACCTGCCCGGACCTGTTCATTCAGGTCAACACCGGGGAAGAAGACCAGAAAGCTGGAATCCTGCCCACGGATGCAGATGCCTTCATTGCGGAATGTCGGGGTTTAGACCTGCCGATACAGGGCCTGATGTGTATCCCGCCGGTCGAAGAAGAACCCTCGTTGCATTTCGCGCTGCTGGCCAAGATCGCAGAGCGCAATGGCCTGTCCGGCCTTTCCATGGGCATGAGCAGTGATTTCGAGAAAGCTATTGCACTTGGTGCAACTCATGTGCGCGTGGGCTCAGCCATATTTGGCGAGCGCGTTAAGCCGCAGGGATAATCAGGCGCGTGCCCAGTGACACCCGGCTGGCAATCCAATGCAGGTGGTCTCGACGGAAGGCAACGCAACCCTCTGTCGGGTATCCGAGGCGGCGCCACTGGTGGATAAAGATCGCCGACCCCCGTCCCGGCACGGCATTGGGCCAGTTCCAATCTGTAATCAGAACCAGATCATACAGCGGATCAGCACGGCGCAATTTCTCATGGCTGAAGGCATAGGGCGCGCTGACCAAATTGTTGTAGTGGCGGTCCCTGTCGTCATCTGACCAAAGATCTTGTGGACCGATGGGAATCGCCCATTCGGCCGGCTTTGAAATCCGGTCCGGCCGATACAGCATTCCGGCGATGTGGTGTACGCCTATCGGTGTGGCTCCATCTCCTTCGCGCTTGGCATCAGTCAGCCCGCCTTTGCCGATCGAGCAGGGAAAGACCCGCCCTGCAAACCGCACTCCGCGCGGGGTCAGAACCAGATCAGCAGGCGTCAAAGCAAATGCCCCGATTTAGCCGCCTTGGTAGCCAGATACCCCCGGTTATGTGCGGTTTCGCCGACTTTAAGTGGAACACGTTCCGTTACGGCTATGCCGGTATTCTCCATCATCGCGATTTTCGCCGGGTTATTGGTCAACAACCGAACCGAGCTGAAACCCAATGACTTTAGTATATCCGAGCCCAGCCGGAAATCGCGTTCATCATCTTCGAATCCCAGCCGGTGATTGGCCTCGACTGTGTCAAAACCCTGATCCTGCAGGAAATAGGCGCGCATCTTGTTTGCCAATCCGATTCCGCGGCCTTCCTGATTGAGGTAGAGCAGAACACCAGCCCCTTCCGAGCCCATTTGCGCCAGCGCACCGCGTAATTGGGGGCCGCAGTCACATTTAAGACTGCCCATAAGGTCACCGGTGAAGCAGGCGGAATGCAAGCGTGCCAAAACCGGCTTGTCCCGATCCGGGCGACCGATTTCGACGGCGTAATGTTCTTCGCCTCCATCCTCAGGGCGGAACACATGTAGGCGCCCGGCCTCTGACACTTCCATGGGCAAGCGCGCTGCCACCACCGCGTGCAACTCACTTCGGTCTGCCAGATGTGGTGCCGCGCGGGTGTGGTCGATACAGGTCAGCCCGTGTGCGGCGGCAAAACTACGCCCGTCCTCGATGGGCATGACAACGGCGGCGGGCAACAGGCGGGCCGATTTGGTCAGGGCAATAGCGATGCGGTGCAGGTTTGCGTTTCCCTGACGTTCTGTCATCAGGGGGCCCTTCATTGGGGCGTTCAGATCATCCGACGGGTCGGCCACAGCCTGCACCCAGCCGATTTCCGCATCTGCGGGAATAATCACCCGCGCCAAATCACCATCATAGGCACGCGCTTTCAGCGTTTCAGCCCGTCGCGCAGTAACCGCAACAACAGGTTCGCCCCCAAGGCTGCGCAAATCGGCAAGTCGCTGGGCGCTCAGCGTCTCGGCCGCTATAGCGAGCACGCTAAAGCCGCGTTCATCAGTCAGGGCCACCGGAACGCCCATACGCAGATCGGCGCGGGCCCGTGCCAGCAATTCGGAAATATCCGGGATCAGACTCATCTATGTTACCCTGTAACGTTTGGACCTTCCTCCTAGCGTGATCAGAGGGAAATGTGAAACATTTCCTCTGCATCAGACACGAGGGCGTGAGACGATTGCAGTAAACCTTGTTGATTGCATCTTTCGCGCGCAAGTGGTGGAAAAGGCTTAGGAGGACCGGACATGGCTCAGCTCAAGAAAATCCTGCTGGTGGATGATGACGAAGACCTGCGCGAGGCGCTTAGCGAGCAACTCGTGATGACCGAAGATTTCGACGTATTCGAAGCTCATGATGGTCAGTCCGCAATGGAGCGGGCCCGCGAAGCGATCTATGATCTGGTCATTCTCGACGTCGGCTTGCCGGATACCGATGGGCGCGAGCTGTGCCGCCTGATGCGCAAACAGGGTGTGAAAAGCCCGATTCTGATGCTGACCGGCCATGACAGTGATGCAGACACGATTCTGGGCCTGGACGCAGGGGCCAACGATTACGTCTCGAAGCCATTCAAATTCCCGGTCCTGCTGGCCCGTATCCGTGCGCAACTGCGCCAGCATGAACAATCCGAGGATGCGGTATTTGTTCTGGGGCCGTACACTTTCAAGCCTGCGATGAAGATGCTGATCACTGAAGAGGATCGCAAAATTCGGCTGACCGAGAAAGAAACCAATATTCTCAAGTTCCTGTACCGCTCGACCGATGGCGTGGTTGCCCGCGATGTGCTTTTGCACGAGGTCTGGGGTTATAACGCCGGTGTCACCACCCATACGCTTGAGACCCACATCTATCGCCTACGCCAGAAAATCGAGCCCGATCCATCGAATGCGCGCCTTTTGGTCACAGAATCGGGTGGATATCGTTTGGTCTCTTAACTCGTTGTGGATTGACGTGGATCAAAGTGATACTCTGGATGTGTAATTAGATTACTCCCAACCCGCGCATGTCCGGGTTAAGACATGCACCTCCCTGTTGGACTGCCGGGCCTGATGGCCCGGCTTTTTTTGTGGGGTGGTTGGAGGCGAAGGTTGGTTCAGAACCCACAACGGACCCGACAATCGTGCGTTGTTGTCACTGATGATGTCCTCATTGCATGCTTCAGTTTATAGTTTACTCCTGCAAGCTTGCATTCAGTTACCGGCTATTAAACAATGGCCTTTGCAGTATTTGCTTACGGCGCAGACACGAACGACGTCGAGACCAGGAGGACGGCAAAGGATGGGATTTCAACCAATAGTGCGAAGTAGCATAGTGACGCTCATAGCTGCGCAAATGCTGCTGGCGACGCAACTTAGCACGATGGCGCAGGCAGAAATGCTCAGTACCCACGAGGTGATCTCTAGATACGAGACACATGCCGACCGCGAATTTTTGTTGAGCGAACTCAACAGAAAAGAAATTCGTGACGAGCTTGTCGCAAGAGGTGTCGATCCCAAAGAAGCCGAAACGCGTCTCAAGGCACTATCGAATGAAGAAATAGCATCGGTATTGCATCAAATGGATCACGACACTGCTGGGGGCAACGGTATTGTTGGCGCGTTACTGACAGTGTTTATAATATTGCTTGTGACAGATCTCTTATGTCTGACGAAAGTGTTCCCCTTTACCCGGTGTGCCGGGCGCTGAGCTGTTTTCGCACTCTTCGACTTCACACTTGGCTTATCGCCTTGCTGCCAGCTTTATTGGTCGCATGTGCGCAGACACAACAGCAAATACCGTCGCAGGTTGATGTCCCGTCACGAGCCGAAGTTAAGGGGGTTCCACTTATCGAACAGAACGAGTTCTACTGTGGACCTGCGTCGCTTGCGATGGTCTTTCAGTGGTCGGGGCTGGACGTCACTCAAGACGAGGTAGCGGCTCAATCCTTTACACCCGGCGCAGAAGGAACTTATCTCTCCGACATGGTCGGAGCCGCGCGTCGACACGCAATGCTAGCAGTTAGATTATCAACTATAGCAGAGGTGCTTGACGAAGTTGCAGCAGGAAATCCTGTTATCATTTTTCAGAACCTTGGCTTTAAATGGGCACCTCGATGGCACTATGCGGTCGTTGTTGGTTATGATCTGAATAGCGACAAGATCACCCTTCACTCGGGTGAGCATGAGAAAATGACGATGGATCTCCAGCTGTTTATGCGGACATGGCGGCGTGGGGATTACTGGGCGATGACCGCTTTACCTCCCGACCAATTTCCAACAACAGAAAATCAATGGGAAATTGTGCGTGCGGCGGCAGCGCTGGAACAGCTAGGGCACACGCAAGCCGCCGCAAAGGTTTATATCAATGGCGGTTCCCGCTGGCCCGACAATTGGATATGGGCGTATGGTCTTGGCAATACACGGTACCAGGAAGGCGACCTAGAAGGCGCAAAGAAAGCATTTGAACGTGCCGCTAAAATTAACCCTTCCCCGCCAGAAATTCACCATAATCTGAAGCTTGTTGTCCAGGAGTTATCGGAGGCAACCACAGGTTCGGATTGAAAAATTTTCTGGCTTGTTTCTCAAGAGGCGAAGTCGAACAGCATGTCAGAAAATAATGTTTTTCTGGCCTAAGCCAGATCCCCATCGCCAAGACACTAGTTAGAATACGTCGAACGCTTCTTTAGCCGGCTTTGCTGTCTTTCAGCGGCTACGTTCCTCGATGTCCTTTTCTCGTGGAACCCAACTTCACACCACGCTAACCTCCGCCCAACCGCGACAGAGGAATCCCCTATGCCCTTTACACTTGCCACTTGGAACATCAACTCGGTCCGCCTGCGCGAACCTATCGTGCTGAAATTGCTGCAGGAAGAAGCCCCGGACGTTCTGTGTTTGCAGGAATGTAAATCTCCGGTCGAAAAGATCCCGACCGATGGGTTTGCCGAGCTGGGCTATACCCACATGGTTGCGCGCGGGCAAAAGGGGTATAACGGCGTCGCCATCCTGTCGCGCATTCCGATGGAAGAAGTGGGCGACAAGGATTTCGCCGATCTGGGCCATGCACGGCATATTGCCGCGCGGTTGGAGAATGGCGTGACCATACAAAATTTCTATGTCCCCGCAGGAGGTGACATCCCGGATCGCGAAAAGAACGAGAAGTTCGGCCAAAAGCTCGACTATCTCACCGACATGCGCGACTGGTTCCATGCGGAGAAGCCCGAGAAATCCATTCTGGTCGGCGATCTGAACATCGCCCCGCGAGAGGATGATGTGTGGTCGCACAAGCAACTTCTCAAGGTCGTCTCGCATACTCCGATCGAAGTTGAACAATTGGCCGAGACGCAGGATGCGGGCGGTTGGGTTGATATAACGCGGCAGGACATCCCCGAAGGGAAGCTCTACACTTGGTGGTCCTATCGCGCACGGGATTGGGACGCGGCCGACAAGGGGCGGCGGCTGGATCACGTCTGGGCCACGCCCGATATCTCGAATGCGGGTCATTCCAGTCGTGTGCTGCGCGACGCGCGCGGGTGGGAGAAACCCAGCGACCATGCCCCGGTTTTTGCGACATTCGACCTATAATCGCGCAACTCTGCCCTTGGTTTCCGACGCAAGCGGTTGCATATAGGGCGCAAGTTCGAACCGGAGAGTGAATGCCATGGACCTTCTGAACGCAGCCGCCAGCCCCGAAGCCGATCTGATCAAAGACGGGTCCGAGGCCACGTTTATGGCCGATGTGGTCGAGGCGTCTCAGGAAACGCCGATCATCGTTGATTTCTGGGCGCCTTGGTGCGGGCCATGCAAGACGCTGGGGCCTGCATTGGAAGAAGCCGTGACCGCTGCCAAAGGTGCAGTGAAAATGGTCAAGATCAACGTGGACGAGGCGCAGATGATCGCAGGGCAACTGCGCATCCAGTCGATCCCGACCGTGTACGCGTTCTTTAAGGGTCAACCGGTCGACGGGTTCCAGGGCGCGCTGCCGGGGTCCGAGATCAAGGCATTCATCGACCGCGTGATTGAAGCGGCTGGCGGCGAAAGCCCCGGCGGGCAACTCGACGACGCCGTTCAGGCCGCCGAAGAGATGCTGGCCGAAGGCGCTGCGACCGACGCGGCCCAGACCTTTGCCGCGATTCTGGGCGAAGACCCGAACCACGCTGGCGCCTATGGCGGGCTGGTGCGCGCCCATATCGCGGCTGACGATCTTGAACAGGCCGAGGCGATCCTGAACGGTGCGCCTGCCGAGATTTCCGACGCGCCCGAATTGGAAGCCGCGCATGCACAGCTTGAGCTTGCGAAACAGGCCGCCGATGCCGGTCCGGTGGCTGAGCTGACCGCAGCGGTAGAGGCCGAACCCGACAATCATCAGGCGCGGTTCGATTTGGCACAGGCGCTGCACGCCAATGGCGAGGTCGAAGAGGCCGTGGCGCAATTGCTGGAATTGTTCCGCCGGGATCGTGAGTGGAATGACGCAGCCGCAAAGACGCAGCTGTTCACCATTTTCGATGCGCTCAAGCCCAACGACCCGATTGTTCTGAATGGTCGCCGCAAGCTCAGCTCGATGATATTTGCCTAATCTCCGATCAGAGCTACACTCGGATACATGATGCATCCCGCTGACCTGCCGGAAACGGTATCCGTTTTTCCATTGCCCGGGGCGCTGTTGCTGCCCCGTTCCCGCCTGCCGCTGCATATTTTCGAGCCGCGCTATCTGCAGATGCTGGACGATGCGCTGAAAACGCAGGAGCGGTTGATAGGGATGGTGCAGCCGAACCCTTGCCAAAGCAACGAGGACAAGCTGCATCAGATCGGTTGTGCCGGTCGGGTGACGCAGTTTTCGGAAACCGAGGATGGCCGCTATCTGATTACGCTGACCGGAATTTCCCGGTTCCGTGTTCAATCAGAACTGGACGCTTTTACGCCTTATCGGCGCTGCGCCGTGTCGTGGAGTGGGTTTGACCGCGACCTTGGCAAGGCCGAGATGGACGATGGGTTCAACCGGCAAAACTTTCTGGGCCTGCTCGAACGGTTCTTCGCCTCGCGTCAGCTTTCGACTGACTGGGACACGCTAAAAGACGCCGATGATGAGTTGCTGGTGAACTCATTGTCGATGCTGCTGGATTTCAACCCCGAGGAAAAACAGGCGCTGCTCGAAGCGCCCTGCTTGCGCACACGGCGTGAGACGTTGGTGACATTGATAGAATTCGCCATGCGTGGCGGAACGAATGAGGAAAAACTGCAATGACTGAACCCCAGCATCCATTCGACCGCCACATGCTTGAAGCGTTGATTTGCCCGCAGACCCACACAACGCTCCACTATGACGCCGAAAAGCAGGAACTGGTGTCGAAAGCGGCCGGGCTGGCCTTTCCGATTCGCAACGGAATTCCAGTGATGTTGATCGACGAGGCGCGCACGCTCGACTAAATCGGGCGGCCTTGCAATAGCTTCGGCAGGTCTCCGGTCAACCCGGCGGCCTCGCGCACAAAGCCGCGGCGCAAGCCGGGCAAGGACCCCACGATTCCCATCCCGATATCGCGGCCAATCCGCAGCAGCGGATTGTCGTTTGAAAACAGTTTGTTGAACACATCCGTGGCCATCGCCAGCGCGGCCGTGTCGAAGCGACGCCATTCCTGATAGCGTTCCAGTACGAGGACCGAGCCCATATCTTCACCGCGCCGTCCGGCCAATGTCAGCACTTCGGCCAATGCGCCGACGTCGCGCAGACCGGCGTTCAGGCCCTGCCCAGCGATAGGGTGCATGCCATGGGCGGCGTCTCCGACCAGAGCCATGCGTGTGTCAATGAAGGAATTGGCGATGGTCAGGTTCAGCGGATAGGTGAAGCGGTCGCCCTGCAGGCGGATATCACCCAGAAAATCTCCGAACCGGGGGCGCAAAACCTGCAAGTAGTCTGCCTCGGGCAGGGCATTGATCTGCCGCGCCGTTTCGGTGCGCTCACTCCAGACAATGGAACTGCGGTTGCCGGTCAGGGGCAGAATGGCCAGAGGGCCGGGTGGCATGAAGAATTGATGTGCTACGCCGTAATGGGGTAGTTCGTGTTCAATAGCACAGACAAGGGCGGTCTGACCGTAATCCCAACCGCTGCGTTTGATACCTGCGCGTGCGGCGGTGCCACTGCGACGCCCGTCGCAGCCGACCAGCAACCCACCAGTCACTGTGCTGCCGTCATTCAACGTCAGGGTCACTCCGCCTGCGTCAGTATCCTGTGCAACGACTGTCTTGCCGTTGATCTGTGTAATGGCTTTTTCCTCTGCCATCGCGTCCAGAAACGCGCGGCGCAGGTGGCGGTCTTCGACCATATAGCCCATCGGGCCTTCTTCGATCTCGGCATGATCGAAATGCATGAAAAACGGCGATGGCCCGGCACCTGCATGCCCATCGGTGACTTTGATCTCAAGCATCGGCTGGGCATGGTCTGCCACCCTGTCCCAAACTCCGATCGCGTCCAGCAAACGTTGCGAGGCCAGCGCCAACGCATAGGCGCGCCCGTCAAAGGCGGCGTTCTTGCGTATCTTTTCATCAAGCGAGTCGATAACGGCGACGGAATGACCCGTCTGCGCCAGCGCCAATGCCAATGCCGGGCCGTTCAGGCCGCCGCCTACAATCAGGATATCCGAGGTCTTTTCCATGCCCCGCAATATGCGCGCCCATTCGGGATTGTCCATGTGCGGTCCTGTCGCTACCGTCCGCAACGACATAGTCTTTGAAAGGGGCAGCGATGCAGGACTGGTTGACCATGACGGCGTGTGATTTGGGCCGGGGCATTGGTATGGGCCGTATCGACCCGGTGGAACTGACCGAAACCTACCTGTCCGCTATCGACGACCATCCCCATCGCGACCGGATCTATGCCCGGGTTACCCACGACCGCGCACGGGCCGAGGCGCTTGCCGCGCAAGAGCGCGCTAAACTGGGTCGCCGTTTGTCGCTGTTGGATGGTGTGCCGATCAGTTGGAAAGATCTGTTCGACACCGCTGGTATCGCAACCGAAGCAGGCTCGGTCCTGCTGACAGGCCGGGTCCCGGACGCCGACGCAGTGGTGGTGCGCAACGCGACCGCGATGGGGGCGGTCTGTTTGGGCAAAACCCATATGAGCGAGCTGGCCTTTTCCGGGCTTGGCCTGAACCCGATCACCGGCACACCACCTTGCATCAACGATGAAGAAGCAGTTCCCGGCGGATCATCCTCAGGTGCTGCTGCTTCAGTGGCCTGGGGGCTGGCGGCTTGTGGAATTGGTTCTGATACTGCTGGCTCTGTGCGCATTCCCGCAGCCTGGAATAATTTGGTCGGTCTGAAAACCACCGCCGGGCGGGTCAGTCTGGAAGGGGTGGTGCCATTGCGTCTGCGGTTTGACACGGTAGGCCCATTGGCGCGCTCAGTAGAAGACGCGGCGCACATGTTGGCGATGTTGGAGGGCAGTACTCCGGCCGATCTGCGAGGTGCCAGCCTGAAAGGTCGCTACTTTGCGGATCTGCAAAACGTGGCAAGGGATGATTTGCGCGACGCGCCGCGCATCGCATACGAAGCGGGCCTCGATCGGTTGCGCGAAGCCGGCGCGAAAATAGTGCCACTTGAGGTTCCTGAACTTAACGACGCGATGCCCTTGTCCAGCATTGTTGATACGACTGAATCCTACGGTCTTTGGCGCGATGTTATCGAAGCGAACCCAGATGCGATGTACCCTCAGATACTTGAACGGTTCCGTGGTGGTAAAGACGTGTCCGGGCCGGACTACGTCGCGGCGTGGTCAAAGCTAGAGGCCTGCCGCGCCGCCTGGGACGCGGCCGCAGCCGGGTTCGATGCTGTCCTGGCACCGACCGTTCCTAATCTGCCGCCCAATCTGGAGCGGCTGATGAGCGACCACGACTACTATGTCACTGAAAACCTGCTGGCCCTGCGCAACACCCGGATTGGGAATCTGATGGGTTTGGCGTCTCTGACCCTGCCCACGGGAACGCCGGGTTGCGGGTTGATGATGATGGGCCACCCGGGTTCGGAAGAGGCGCTTTTGCGCCTTGGATCAGCAGCCGAAACCGCTTTGGCCTGAATGCCACAATCCCCTGATTCGGCACCTCTTTGTCTGGACGAAGCAGGGTGCGGTCTGTAATCTGCCAAAAAAACGGGGCGAAAATGACCCCGATATTGAGGCAGTAATTATGAATTTCCCCGAGCGGTTTTCGAACCTACCGGAATATGCATTCCCGCGTCTGCGCACCCTGTTGGATCACCACCAGCCGGGCGGAGATGTGATTCACATGACCATCGGCGCGCCGATGCATGACTTCCCGTCCTGGGTGACGGATGTGATCATGGAAAATGCTGGGGGTTTTCAAGGTTATCCACCGAACGAAGGCTCGCCCGAACTGCGCTCGGCGATCACCGACTGGATCAAGCGCCGCTATGGTGTAGCGATGGACCCCGAGGCAAACGTGATGGCTCTGAACGGCACGCGTGAGGGGCTGTACAACGCCGCGATGGCGCTGTGCCCGGAACAGAAAAATGGCGCAAGGCCGGTCGTTCTGTGCCCGAACCCGTTTTATCAGGTCTATATGGTCGCTTCGATCTCGGTCGGGGCTGAGCCGGTTTTTGTGCCCGCCACTGCCGCCACGGGCCATCTACCCGACTACGCTGGTTTGCCCGAAGATGTGCTAAACCGAACTGCCGTTGCCTATATCTGTTCGCCGGCCAACCCACAGGGGGCCGTCGCCTCGCGCGACTACTGGGCCGAGCTGATCCGTTTGGCCGAGAAGTATGATTTCCGCATCTTCGCGGACGAGTGCTATTCCGAGATTTATCGCGACGACGCCCCGGTGGGTGTGCTGACGGTGGCGCAGGAACTGGGTGCTGATCCTGAACGGATCACTCTGTTCAACTCGCTGTCGAAACGGTCGAATCTGGCCGGTTTGCGCTCGGGGCTGATTGCAGGTGGGCCGGAGACAATCAAGCGGGTCAAACAGCTGCGCAATTATGCAGGCGCGCCGCTGCCGCTGCCCTTGCAAGCCGCTGCCGCCCGGGTTTGGGCGGATGAAGAACACGTGGCCCAGAACCGTGCGCTCTATCAGGAAAAATATGCGATTGCAGATGAGGTGTTTGCGGGCCTTCAGGGCTATATGCCGCCCGAGGCCGGGTTTTTCCTGTGGTTGCCGGTCGAGAACGGCGAAGAAGCCGCATTGAAGCTGTGGCAGGAGACCGGAGTGCGTGTCCTGCCGGGCGCATATCTTTCTCAAGGTGATCCGGGGCAAAACCCGGGCGAGCAATTTATCCGGGTCGCCATGGTGGCCCCAAAAACAAAGTTGCAGCAAGGGCTGATCACGCTCCGCGACTGCATCTATTCGTGAGGTACGAGGGCAAAATGGCATCATATAACGCGCGCAATCGCGATCCATTGCTGGACAGCACGACCCAGGCCGCGATTGAGCGGCGCAGCAAGGAGTTGATCGGGATCGCTCTGATCCTTCTGGGGTTGGCCGCCGCTGCGATGATCTGGTCTTACACGCCGGATGATCCGAACTGGATGGTGTCGACCGATGCACCGGTGCAGAACTGGATGGGGCGAGTTGGTGCTTCGATCGCAGCCCCACTGTTCATGATCGTTGGTTGGGGCAGCTGGAGCATCGCCTTGGTCCTGATTGGCTGGGGCATACGCTTTGCAGGACATTTCGGCGAGGAGCGCGCGGTTGGCCGTCTGATCTTTGCCCCGATCTGGATTGCTGTTGTCTCGGTCTACGCCGCGACTTTGGTGCCGGGTGAGGCTTGGCGCGCGACCCACAGCTTTGGTCTGGGTGGATTGTTCGGCGACACCGTGATGGGTGCGTTGCTGACCTTGCTGCCGATTTCGTCCCATTTCATGGTTAAGCTGATGTCGCTGGCCATGGCAGCGGGCATGCTGACGTTGGGTGTATTTGTTCTGGGCTTTACCAAAATAGACGTGCGCAAAGGTTTCCGTGCGTTCCTTTTGGGTTTGGTCATGTCTTACGACATGCTGATGAACCTTTTGGGTCGTGGGGCCACTGCCACTGCGCAGGCGGCCCGTGATCGTCGCGCACAATGGGAAGAACGCAAACTCGCCCGTGCAGATGCTGTGTTTGATGACGATCTGGTCTATGAAGAACCGGTGTTCGAAGAGTCGGAGTTCGAGGAGCCTGAGCCAGCAAAACCCGGCCTGCTGGCGCGGATGCCCAGCCTGATTCGCCGCCCCGAGCCGATGCCGGAACCGGAACTGATTGATCGGGAACCCGTTGCCGATTTCGATGAGATGCCAGGCGAGGATCGCATCCGGTCCAAAATCTCTGCCGCGGTGCGCAACCGTAAAGTAGCCACGGGCGAGATGGTGCCCGAGCATGATCCGAACCTGCCGCTGACCAAGGGGCGGGGCCGGGGGCCGGACCCGTTGATCCTGAACCCTCGCGGCGGTGAAGACCTGCCGCCCGAACCGCCGATGACCTCGGCTGGGCTGCCGCCCGAGCCGATGTTGACGGCAGAGTCCGAGCCGGAATGGCAGCAGGAGCCGCTACATGAGGATTTCGCGCCCGAGCCGGTTTTCGAAGATGAGGCCGTGTTCGAAGATGCACCCCAGCCCGAACCGCAGCCGCGCCCTGCGATGAAAATCCCGGTGGCCGAGCCGCGAAAGCCGTTTGTGGCGCAACCGGTGCGTCGCACTCCGCCGCCATCGCGCCGCGCGCAGGCCGAGGCGCAGCCCGCGCTGTCGTTCGAAGAACGGCACTCCGATTTCGAACTGCCGCCACTGGGCTTGTTGTCGAACCCGGCCAGCATTCAGCGTCATCACCTCAGCGATGAAGCGCTGGAGGAAAACGCGCGGATGCTGGAGAACGTGCTGGATGACTACGGCGTCAAGGGCGAGATCGTCAGTGTGCGCCCCGGTCCCGTGGTAACTATGTACGAACTGGAACCGGCCCCGGGTCTGAAAGCCAGCCGTGTGATCGGTCTGGCCGACGATATCGCGCGGTCCATGTCAGCGTTGTCGGCGCGGGTTTCAACACTGCCGGGGCGCTCGGTAATCGGGATCGAACTGCCGAACGAAAACCGCGAGATGGTGGTTCTGCGTGAAATTCTCGCCAGCCGCGATTTCGGCGATGGCAACCATGCACTGCCTTTGGCGCTGGGCAAGGACATCGGGGGTGAGTCTGTTGTGGCGAACCTGGCGAAGATGCCTCACCTGCTGATCGCGGGGACTACGGGTTCCGGTAAATCGGTGGCCATCAACACGATGATCCTGTCGCTGCTTTACAAGCTTACACCGGATGAATGCCGCCTGATCATGATCGACCCGAAGATGCTGGAACTGTCCGTCTATGACGGCATCCCGCATCTGCTGTCGCCCGTTGTGACCGACCCGAAAAAGGCGGTTGTGGCCCTGAAATGGGTCGTGGGCGAGATGGAGGATCGTTACCGCAAGATGTCCAAGATGGGTGTCCGCAACATTGCCGGCTACAACGGTCGCGTGAAGGACGCTCTGGCAAAGGGCGAGATGTTCAGCCGCACGGTGCAGACCGGGTTTGATGACGAAACCGGCGAACCGGTGTTCGAGACCGAGGAATTCGCGCCCGAAGCGATGCCTTATATCGTCGTCATCGTCGACGAGATGGCCGACCTTATGATGGTCGCGGGCAAGGAAATCGAAGCCTGTATTCAGCGCCTGGCACAGATGGCGCGGGCCTCGGGCATTCACCTGATCATGGCGACACAGCGCCCCTCGGTCGATGTGATCACCGGCACGATCAAGGCGAACTTTCCCACCCGGATTTCGTTCCAGGTAACCTCGAAAGTCGACAGCCGCACCATTCTGGGCGAAATGGGCGCCGAGCAGCTGCTGGGGCAGGGCGACATGTTGTACATGGCGGGCGGGGCTAAGATCACCCGTTGCCACGGGCCTTTTGTCTCGGACGAAGAGGTCGAGGAAATCGTCAACCACCTGAAACAGTTCGGTCCTCCGGATTACATGAGCGGCGTGGTCGATGGCCCGGCCGAGGAAAAAGCCGACAATATCGACGCGGTTCTGGGCCTGAATACCGGTGGCAACACGAACGGAGAGGATGCGCTCTACGATCAGGCGGTGGCGATTGTGATCAAGGATCGCAAATGTTCGACCTCCTACATCCAGCGAAAACTTGCCATCGGCTACAACAAAGCTGCGCGGCTGGTTGAGCAGATGGAGGACGAAGGCGTTGTTTCGGCTGCAAATCACGTCGGTAAGCGGGAAATCCTCGTCCCCGAGCAATAGGATATTTAATAACAAGGGCAGAGCGCATATCTGTGAGGCATGAAACAGATTGCTTTTGCCCTTGCTTTGACCCTGGCCGCACCCGCCGCCTGGGCCGCGGATAAGCTGCCGCTGTCGCAGATCTCTAACTATCTGAACGGTTTGAAGACTGTTCAGACAACATTCACTCAGGTCAACGACGATGGCTCGCTGAGCACGGGAAAGCTGTGGATGCAGCGGCCGGGCAAGATGCGGTTCGAGTATGATCCGCCGAGCAGTGCCGTGGTTCTGGCCAATACGGGGACGGTCCAGATTTTTGATCCGAAATCGAACCAGCCGCCCGAGCAATATCCGTTGAATAGGACGCCGCTGTCACTGGTGCTGGCGCGAAATGTGAATCTGGGGCAGGCGAATATGGTCGTAGGGCATGACTTTGACGGCACCGCCACGGTTGTAACCGCGCAGGATCCCAAGAACCCCGACTCTGGGCGGATTGAGTTGATGTTCACCGACAATCCGATCGAGTTGCGCAAATGGGTGATCCACGACAACGCGGGGACTCAGACAACCGTGCTGCTAGGGCAGTTGAACACAGGTTCCAGCCTAAGCCGTGACTTGTTCACCAAGTCGAATAGGAGCGGCTCAGGCAATCGCTGACCCGCTGACCCATCAGTAACGGCAACCGGACAGTTGCGCCTGATACAGCTTTGCGCGGGCATCCACGTCATTGGCGACGTTCAGAAGCCACGTTTTGCTATAGTGGCTGCCGCGCGCGTAGCCGGTATGACCTTCGTGATAGGCGAGGTACTGGTTGCGCGTGTCGGCGGGGTGAATGCCGTTCCGCTCATAGCTTTTGTTCATGTACCAGCCGATGAAGTCTGATGCATCGCGGATACGATCCCGCTTGGCGCGGCGCTTGCCCGTTTCCTTCTGGTATTGCTCCCACGTGCCGTCCAGCGCCTGACCATAGCCATAGGCGCTGCTTTGGCGGCCCATCGGGATTACACCCAGAACGTATTTATGCGGCGTGCGTGCATCGTGCTTATAGCGGCTTTCCTGATAGATTGTCGCCATCTGCACGTGAACGGGAACGCCCCATTTTCGTTCCGTGCTTTTGAAGGCTTTCATATAATTCGGCCGTTCGCGCGCAATGCTGCACGCGTCATTCAGCTTGCTGGGCGGTTGTTTCGAACCACCCCCACAGGATGCCAAAAGCAGCACCCCGAAGAGTACGATAAGAATTCTGCTCATGTGCCTCGTGCCTTTTTTCTTTATTCTAGCGCAGATTGAGCGTTTAGGAAATCACAATCGTTACAGAACAATAGCTAGAATTAGAGGCAATGCGCCCACGGACAGAGCTGTTGAGACCATGACCATCCCTGCGACTGCGTCGGCATCCGCCTTGAACCTTTCAGCCAGCAGATAGGATGTCACGGCCACGGGCGTGCACATCTGAAGTACCAGAACGCCAAAGGCCTCGGCCTCAAGGTCGAAAGCCACGGCGACGATCCAGCCCAGCACGAAACAGACGGACAGTTTGAGCAATGACAGCCAAACGGCTTTTCCCAAACTGTGCGTGGTCAGGCGCGCGATTGCGACGCCAACTGTCACCAGCATCAGCGGAACGGCCATTTGTCCCAGCAACTCCAATGTGTTGGTCAGAAACAGCGGCGTTTCCCAGCCTTGCCACAGGAAAAGTGCACCCAGGATCGTTGCCCAGACCATCGGCTGGCGGATCACCTGACCGGTGGCACCTTTGCCCGCCACAAGATAGATCCCATAGGTGAAGGAGAACAACGCCGTCACGGCCAGAAAGATCACGGCAAAGCCTAGCCCCGCCTGACCAAATGCAAAAATACACAACGGCAGGCCCAAGTTGCCGGTATTGCCGAAAATCAACGGAGACAGATAGGTGCGCTGTTCCAGTTTCAAGCCTTTAACGATCACCCAGAACACCACCGCCAACAGCAGGTTTGCGAAAATTGTTGCTATGGTGAAACGGGAAAGATCACCGCCGGGAATGTCCGTTTGCATCAGCGCCACAAAGATCAGGCTGGGAACCGCAAGTGTCATGGCAAAGCGGGTGACAAATTGCAGGCGATATTCAAAACCAAGCTTGACCCAAGCAAAGCCGATACCTGCCAGAATAAAGACCGGCGCCGCAATTTCGAACACTGTTAGCAGAAGGTTCACAGACTGTTTCCCTGAATTTCAGATCAATGATTGGCTTTTCGGGCCAGAAAGAGGTAGTAACTGCTTTGGGGGCTGAAACAATGCTTAAGACACATGCCAAATACGGCCTGGGCCAAGTGGTTCGGCACAAAAAGCATCCCTTCCGAGGGGTGATTTTCGATGTGGACCCCGAATTTTCGAACACAGAAGAATGGTATCAGGCCATCCCTGAGGACAGTCGCCCGATAAAAGACCAGCCATTTTATCATTTGCTGGCTGAGAATGACCAATCCTTCTATGTTGCTTATGTTTCAGAACAAAACCTGATCGAGGATCAGTCTGGAGAACCGGTTGAGCACCCCGATATTCCAGATATGTTTGGTCCGTTTGAAAACGGATCATATCCTCTTCACTTTCATCTGAACTAAGCGCGCGAAACCTGGCCTCGGTCATTAATATCCCAGTGCGCATCCGTCTTTTCGCAGGTCGCTTGCGCCGACCAAAACGCCGTTGTCCGAGATTCGTATGGCCTGCGCCCCGCCCAGCGGCGTTTCTGGTATCTCAACATTGTGGCCAATTTCTTGTAATTGTTGCGCAACAATGGGCAAAATTCCGCGTTCCAGTTTCAGCACACCCTTGTCGGCAAAGGCACGGGGCGCATCAATACTGGCTTGTAGGCCAAACCCGTGGTCGATTTGGTTTGATACGAACCGGGCGTGACCAGTGGGTTGATATGCGCCGCCCATTACGCCGAATGGCATCAGCACGCGACCGTCCTGCTTTATGACCCCGGGAATGATCGTGTGCATGGGACGTTTGCCGCCACCAAGTTCGTTTGGATGCCCCGCCTGCAGCGTAAATCCCGCGCCACGATTTTGAAACAAAATGCCGTATTTTTCGGAAGCAATGCCGGATCCAAAGCTGCTAAAAATCGAGTATATGAGCGAGACGGCCATGCGATCCCGGTCCACCACCGTGATATAGACGGTATCTTTATGAATGGCTTCGGTCAGCGGGGCGGCGGCAGGCATCGCATGTTTCGGGTTGATGAGTGCGGCCAGCTTGTCGGCCACAGTCTGGTCCGTAAACCGACCCGCGTGGGTTGTGTGATCGGGATCGGCAATGAACCGGTTACGGGCGTCATAAGCAAGTTTGGAGGCTTCGGCCTCGATATGTAGCCGCTCAACGCCAAACGGGTCCATCTTGGCAAGGTCGAAATTCTTGAGGATGTTCAGCAGCAAAATGGCCGTGGCGCCCTGGCCGTTTGGGGGATGCTCGACCAACTCCATCCCTTTGTATTCACCGCTAACGGGCAGGGTCTCGGTGCATTTGGTGGCAAGAAAGTCCTCGGCCCGGTGGACGCCGCCCATTTGGGTAAGCGCGGAGATCATATCCTCGGCTACGTCGCCGGCATAGAACGCATCCCGACCGCCTCGTGCGATTTGACGCAAAACCTCAGCCTGACCGGGAGAGCGAAAGACTTGCCCGATCTCAGGTACCTCGCCTTTGATCAGATAATGAGCCCGCGCCGCGCCTTGCAGGGTGTCGGCCGCGATTTTCCAGTCAAAGGCGACTCTGGGTGCAACAGGTACACCGGCGTCGGCATAGTGAATGGCGGGTTGCAAAATGGCGTCCAGTCCCAGTTTGCCTTCGGTTTCCGCCAAGTGGCAGAACGCGTCGACGGCGCCCGGGACAGTCACAGCGTCAGCCGTATTAAGCGGTACCGCAGTCAACCCCTGTGCCCTAAGTGCTTCTGCATTCGCGGCAGCAGGCGCGCGACCCGAACCGTTCAAGGCGCGGATTTCATTCTCACCCGCCCGGTTGAACAACACAAAACAGTCGCCACCCAACCCGGTCATTTGAGGTTCACAAATCCCCAGCAGGACTGCTCCGGCAATCGCGGCATCCATCGCGTTGCCACCTTGCTGAAGAATATCCACGGCCACTTTCGCAGCCAGAGGATGCGACGTGGCGCACATCCCTTCTGTCGACAAAACTTCGGACCGGCCCGGAGTATGAAAATCCCGCATGGTACTTTTCCCATTTGAACGCGACGAAGGTATCGCGCGGCCTAGTCTTGTCCAGTCAAATCAATGGGAAGTTCCTCGGCGTCGTTCACTGGGTGGGGGCTGTGACATACGACGCCGAGGGAAGCTATCTGAGCTACAAGACCGACATTGACCCTTGTTTGCGGCGCGACAATGGTTCGATCTGGGCCATATTGTGACCATTCCTAGTTGTCAGGTGGCTTCAGGAAAGTCGAATCGCAACGATAGCCTGTTGCAACCGTTGTCCCGCTCATAGCGGATGTCGCTGGTCAATTCATGGATCAGAAACCAGCCAAACCCCCCTTCGGGCAAGTCATCAAGGGTCTCACCCAAGGCCGCCGGCATGCCGTCAGGCACCCGAAATCCGGGCAGGGGGGTGCCTGTGTCCGAAATCAGAATTTCAAGCCAGTTTTGATGCAGACGACATCTCACCTGCACCCGAGCTGGCGTAATGTCGGCGTAGGCGTGTTCGACCACGTTGTTGATAGCTTCGGCCAGCGCGATTTTTACATCGCCAGCTTTATGTGCAGGAAGCCCCTGTGCGGCCAGCCCGCGGCTGAGTTGCGCAATCCCAGAGCTGGCTTCAGCCTCAGTTGCCGCGAAGCTAAGATCCATACACTTGCCATTACTCATGTGCATCGCGCCTATTCAGATGATAAATCGGGTCAATCTGCAGAGGTCGACAGGGCATCATCCAGCGTCGGGTAGAGTTTGAATACCGTGTCCATGCGGGTCAGTCGAAATACCTTCTCGACAAAGGGGTGCAGACCCGCCAAATCCAGCCTGCGGTCGCTTCCAAGCTGTTTCATCGAGGCTACGATTGCCCCCAACCCGCTTGAGTCGATGAATTCGACGCTGGTTAAATCCAGAACAACTCTGGCCGCGCCACCTTCTGCTTCATTTCGCATGTCTTCTTTGAATTGAATGGCCATAGCCGCATCAATCCGGTCGGAATGCACCTTGATGATTTGGGTTGTGTCGGTCGTTTTACTACTCAGGGCCATGCGCGACGGTCCTTCAATCTGAAATTCGCTAGTAGAAATACGCTAGACGGCAATTCTTACCATTCGGTATCCAAGCTAAGGGAAAACAGGAGGAGCATCGCGATGAAACAGGTCGTTATCGCGGGGGCGGCGCGTACGCCTATGGGGGGATTCCAAGGTATGTTCGACGGTATCGCTGCCGCAGATCTGGGCGGCGCAGCCATTCGAGCCGCGCTACAGGGGGCGGGCGCTGAAACGGTGGACGAAGTTCTGATGGGCTGCGTTTTGCCGGCGGGTCAGGGTCAGGCCCCGGCACGGCAAGCCGGATTCGCGGCTGGTCTGGGCGAGGACGTGCCCGCCACGACCCTGAACAAGATGTGCGGTTCGGGCATGAAGGCCGCCATGATGGCCTTTGATCAGATCGCGCTGGGCCATGCCGATACGATGGTGGCGGGCGGAATGGAGAGCATGACCAACGCACCGTATCTTTTGCCCAAAATGCGCGGTGGAGCCCGCATCGGGCACGGTCAGGTTATCGATCACATGTTTCTGGACGGGCTCGAAGACGCCTATGACAAAGGTCGCTTGATGGGTACGTTTGCCGAGGATTGCGCTGAAGCTTTCCAATTCACCCGTGAGGCGCAGGACGAGTATGCGCTGCAATCCCTGTCCAATGCGTTGGCTGCGCAGAAAAGCGGTGCGTTCGAGGGCGAAATTACCCCGGTGAATTCGCGAACCCGCAAGGGGGAAGTTATCATTGCTCAGGACGAACAACCCCAATCTGCGCGGCCGGACAAAATCCCGACCTTGAAACCGGCGTTCCGCGAGGATGGGACAGTGACGGCGGCAAATTCGTCGTCCATTTCTGATGGCGCAGCTGCGTTGGTTCTGGCCTCTACCGAAGCTGCCGCAGCGCAGGGGCTGACAGTACGAGCGCGGATTGTTGGTCATGCCAGCCATGCACAGGCACCGGGTTTGTTCACGACTGCGCCGGTTCCAGCAGCGCAAAAACTGCTTTCAACCATTGGCTGGTCAAAAGATGATGTGGACCTGTGGGAAGTGAACGAGGCCTTCGCTGTCGTGCCGATGGCCTTCATGCACGAGATGGGGCTGCCACGCGACGTGGTTAACGTAAACGGGGGCGCCTGCGCGCTGGGTCACCCCATCGGCGCATCGGGCGCGCGTATCATGGTTACACTGCTGAACGCTCTGGAAAAACGAAACCTCAAACGAGGCGTGGCCGCAATCTGCATTGGCGGCGGAGAAGGGACGGCTATTGCCATCGAACGCGTTTGACGCTTCAACTTTTTCCACATACTCCCTCGCAAAAATCTGCCAAAAAGCATGACCATGACAGTTGACTACGACGCGCTCGCCAAAACCATTGCTGCCCTGACCGAGGGTGAAACGGATCAGGTTGCCCTGATGGCAACCATTGCATGCGAAGTGCACCATTCGGATGACCGCTTTGACTGGACCGGATTTTATCGTGTAACCGAACCCGGTTTGTTGAAAATTGGCCCCTATCAGGGCGGTCACGGTTGTCTGGTCATCCCCTTTGACCGTGGAGTCTGCGGCGCAGCCGCCCAGACCGAAGAGGTGCAATTGGTCCCGGATGTGGACAATTTCCCCGGCCATATCGCTTGCGCATCTTCGACCCGGTCAGAGCTGGTTTTGCCGGTTTGGGATTCAGAGGGGGCAGTGATCGGCGTGTTCGATATCGACAGCGACCAACCGAATGCCTTCACAGAAGCAGACGCGTCGTCACTGACCGCCATATTGAAAGATGTGTTTGCACAATGAATTCGACCGGGAGGGCTCCCGGTCGACGATGGCAGTGCCTTATCCGCCGATCAGGTCGCCAGAACCTTTGCTTTTTGCGCAGCGAATTCCTCGTCCGTCAGGTGCCCTTTTTCCTTGAGCGCCGCCAGACGTTCAATTTCATCGGCCGCTGAAACGCTTGCAACCGATCGGATATAATCCTTCTGAGCTTCTTCGATCTGGTTCATGGTCTCAACGCTGTGCTGGTGCATTTTATCCCCGCGAACAATGAGATAACACAGCACGCCGAGCCAGGGGATCAGGATCACAAAAGCGATCCACAGGGCCTTGCCGCCGCCGCTCAGGTCCTTTGAGCGGAAGACGTCGGCGACGACCGATATCATCACCCAGAACCAGGCGACCATGAGGAACAGCCAGAAGATTGACCAGACTATATCGAAAAAACCGAGCCCATTTTCCATTTTCGTCTAACCCTTTGTATATTGGTGTTTAATCCATACCTTCAGTGATCATGGAGTGTATCAGACAGTTCGCAATTTGATAATATGTTGATTTGTTAATGAAGGTGGATCACAGGTGATCCAAAAAGGCTCCCCCAGCCAGCACGTAAAACAGGCACACTTGCACCCCTGCAATCGTGAACAACCAGACTGAAAACTCGCGCTTGCGCGTCTTGTGCCGGAACATCCAACGTCCCATCAGTGCGCCGGGGCTGCCTCCAAGCGCGGCCAGCCATAATAAGCGGCGTTCGGTAATTCTGCCTTTGCGACGTCGTGCGCGGGCCTTGTCCCAGCCAAAGGCCAACAGGGTCAGGGTGTTAACGGCCCAAAGGTAGATCACTGCGCTCCACATGGCTGAGGCATACCAAGCCGGTGTGTTGCCGCAAATGAAAAAATGCTTGGAAATTTCACGATTCTACGTCATCGTGAAAAACAGGGTAAAAATTTCACGAGATTCGGAACGGCGATGAACACTCAGGCCCCGCAAAGCGCGACACTCGGTGCGGATATCCGCGCCCTGCGCAAGGCGCGAGGGCTGACGCTGACCGAGATTGCAGAGCGGCTGAACCGCTCGGTCGGGTGGCTCAGCCAGGTTGAGAGGGACATGTCCGACCCGTCGATCTCGGATCTGCGCCAGATTGCAGAATGCCTGGATGTTCCGATGTCGATGCTGTTCGCGCATTCCTCGGTTCCGGCAAACGAGCAGGGCTATGTTGTCCGGGCTGGATCGCGTCGACCGATGGGCGCGGATGAAGAAGGGCTGATTGAGGAACTCCTTTCGCCCGACCTGACCGATGATTTTGTGATGGTGCATTCCACCTTCAAGCCGCGTTCGAAAATGCAAACCCCGGCGAACCGCCCAACGCAAGAGGTCGGGTACATGGTGTCCGGGCGTCTGGACCTGACGATCGGACAGCATAAATTCACCGTCGGTCCGGGTGACAGCTTCCGCATCAAACAAGAACATTACCAATGGGCAAACCCTTATAATGAGCCTGCCGTGACCGTTTGGGTCATCGCCCCTCCGGTTTACTGATGAGCTTCGAGGCATGGACCATATTCGCATTGTTCTGGGTGGTGTTCGTCACCACTCCGGGGCCGAATGCGGTCAACTGTATCTCAAACGGGATGAGCCTGCCGTTTCCCAAGGCGATGCTGGGCGTGTCGGCGATCCTGACACAAGCCAGCGCGTTTCTGATCCTGTCGGCGCTGGGCATCACCGCGCTGATCGCCGCGTCACCGACCGGATTTTTCATCGCCAAGCTTGTGGGTGCCGGATTCCTGATCTGGGTCGGTATCCGCGGTTGGATGAACGCGACCAAACCCGCGCCCGCCTCTGAGCGCCCCGCGCGGCATGTCTATCTGCACGCGCTGGCCGTGGCGACGATCAATCCCAAAAGCGTGGCTGGATACCTTGCTGCCTTTTCGCAATTCGTGCAGCCCGACGTGCCGATCTGGCAGCAGATGGGGGTGATCATGCCGACTGCGCTGGTCATCACCACGCTCAGCTATACCGGGTTCACCCTACTAGGCGCGGTGATGGGCAAGGCAGCGCTGGGGGCTGTGTTCAACATTTGGGTCCGCCGTGTGATGGCGACCTGTTTCATCATCTATGGCGTGTTGCTGGGTGCCAGTTCCACGCCCGCAGCAAGGGGGTAATCACATGCACACCGGTTCCTGCCTTTGCGGCGCAGTCGCGTTTACCATCGACGGAGAGCTGTCGCCGCCATCCGCCTGCCACTGCGGCCAGTGTCGCAAGCAATCGGGTCATATCTGGGCCTCGACCTCGACCCATCAGGACAACCTGAGTTTCTCGTCCAGCGATCCGCTACGCTGGTTCCGCGCCTCGGACATTGCCCGACGCGGGTTCTGCAGTGAATGCGGCTCTTTCCTGTTCTGGCAGCACAACGAAGAAGACACGATTTCGATCTCGATGGGGGCGCTCAGCGAACCTACGGGCCTGAAACTCTCAAAGCACATCTTTGTCGCTGACAAAGGTGACTATTACGACATCTCAGACGATCTGCCCTAGCGGGCACACTAACAGAGGATCAAAACACATGAGTGATTTTCCAACCAAGGCCCGTGTGGTCATCATCGGTGGCGGCGTCGTGGGCTGCTCGTCCCTGTATCATCTGGCCAAGAAGGGCTGGACCGATTGCGTTCTGCTGGAAAAGAACGAACTGACCGCCGGGTCCACATGGCACGCGGCGGGCAACGTTCCGACATTCTCGACCTCGTGGGCGATCATGAACATGCAGCGCTATTCGACCGAGCTGTATTCGCGCTTGGCCGAAGAGGTCGACTACCCGATGAACTACCACGTTTCGGGATCAATCCGTCTGGCGCACAGCAAGGAACGGATGCAGGAGTTCGAGCGTGCCATGTCGATGGGCCTCTATCAGGGCATCCCGATGGAGATGTGGACGCCGGAAGAGGCCAAGGAACGCTATCCGTTCATGGAAACGCACGACCTGGAAGGTGTGCTGTACGACCCGACCGACGGTGACATCGACCCGGCGCAGTTGACGCAGGCTCTGGCCAAGGGCGCACGCGATCTGGGCCAGAAGATCATCCGTTTCTGCCCGGCGACTGGTGTGACGCTGCATGACGACGGTACGTGGACCGTGCATACCGATCAGGGTGACATCGCCTGTGATTACGTTGTGAACGCAGCCGGTTACTATGCGCAGCGTGTGGGCGAGATGTTCAAGCCATACGGCGGTCGAACCGTGCCCGCGATGGTCATGAGCCACCAGTATCTTCTGACCGACGAAGTGCCCGAGGTCGAGGCATGGTCGAAAGACCATGGCGGCAAGCTGCCCCTGCTGCGCGACGTGGATATCTCGTACTACCTGCGGCAAGAGAAGAACGGCTTCAACCTCGGCCCCTATGAGCCCAACTGCAAGGGCCACTGGATGACCGAAGACGACCCGATGCCCGAGGATTTCAGCTTCCAACTCTGGAACGACGATCTGGACCGCATCGAGGACATCGTCACCGACGCGATGGAGCGGGTGCCGCTGATGGCAACTTCGGGCGTGGGGCGCGTGATCAACGGCCCGATTCCGTATGCACCGGACGGTCTGCCGCTGATTGGACCGATGCCGGGTGTGAAAAACGCGTTTGAGGCACACAGCTTTACCTTCGGCATCGCGCAGGGCGGTGGCGCAGGCAAGGTGCTGGCCGAATGGATCGTCGATGGTCACACCGAGTGGGATATGTGGGCGGTCGATCCGCGCCGCTACACCGACTACACCGATCAGGACTACTGCAACCAGAAGGGCATGGAAGTCTATGGCAACGAATACGCCATGCACTTCCCCCACCACGAATGGCCTGCCGCGCGCGACAAGAAGCTGTCGCCCGTGCATGCCAAGGTGAAGGAACTGGGCGGCGTAATGGGTGTCTACAACGGCTGGGAGCGCGCCAACTGGTTCGCCAAGCCGGGCGATGACACATCGCTGGAGGCCACCCACACCTGGGGCCGTTCCGGTCCGTGGGAGCAGCGGGTTAAAGAGGAATGCGAGGCCGTGCGGGACGACTGTGGAGTGCTGGATCTGCCAGGCTTCTCGCGCTTCAAGGTCACAGGAGAGGGCGCCGCTGAGGCGCTGCGCGGTCTCGCATCCGGTGGTCTGCCAAAAGTTGGTCGGATCAACCTGATCTACATTGCAGACGACCGGGGCCGTATCCTGACCGAGATGTCCTGTATCCGTCTGGGCGAGGATGAGTTCGTTCTGATCACCGCCGCCACGGCGCAGTGGCACGACCGTGACATCCTGATGAACGCCATGCCCGCCAGCGTGACGGTCGAGGATGTAACCACGACCCGCGACACTCTGATCGTCACCGGCCCGAATTCACGTACGCTTCTGTCGGGCATGACCGATGCGGACCTGTCCTCGGGCTGGCTGACCCATCAATCTGCAAAGGTGGCCGGTCAGGATGCCTTCCTGATCCGTGTGTCCTTTGCCGGTGAATTGGGCTGGGAAGTGCATGCGCTGAACGAGGATATGCCCGCGATCTACAACGCGATCATTGACGCCGGAGCCAAACCGTTCGGGATGTACGCCCTGAACTCTCTGCGCATCGAAAAGGGCTATCGCGCATGGAAAGGCGATCTGAGCACCGATTACTCGTTGCTTGAGGGCGGGCTGGAACGGTTCGTCAAGCTGGACAAGCCGCAGGACTTCCCCGGCAAGGCCGCGATCCTGAACGAAAAGCAGCAAGGTGTGAAGAAGTCCTTTGTCACACTGACCGTGGATGCGGGCGACTGCGACGCGCCTTACATGTCCTGCATTTGGCAGGGTGATCAGATCGTGGGTGAAACCACCTCGGGCGCATGGGGCTATCGCGTGGGCAAATCCATCGCGCTGGGCATGATCAAGTCCGAGCTTGCCAACCCCGGCACCGAGCTTGAGGTGGAAATCTACGGCGAGAGACGCCGCGCTGTGGTACAAGAGGACCAGCCGCTCTGGGATCCGCAGAACGAGCGGCTGCGCGCGTAACACCCGCGGAGGTGCCATGAGCAAGCGATACACCAAACTGGGGCCCGGAGAGGGCCCCAACTATGACTGGGAGAATGACCACACCTTCGTGAAGGTTTCTGGTCAGGATACAGATGGCGCTTACACGCTCATGGAAGACAATCTGAAGGCCAGCTTCGCGCTTGGCCTTCATCGCCATGATACCCACGCCGAAACCTTTTATTTTCTGGAAGGTGAGGTGGATTTCTATGTCGATGGCGATTGGCATCGCTGCAAGGCGGGCACCACGATCCATGTGCCACCGGGTGTTCCACATGCCGGCCGAGTGGCCAAGGGCAAACCGGCGCGGATGTTGATGATCTTTCAGCCCGCAGGGTTTGACGGGTTTCTTGCAGAACTTGCGAAAATGAGCGAAGCCGATTTCGCTGATGAGGCAAAAATGGCCGCGCTGAATGCCCGTTACGACATTATCCCAATGGGCCCGGTTCCGCCACATCCGGACGATTAGACGTAAAGGCAAGGCCCGATGACAACCCCTAAAACCATGTCTGGCGTTTACCTGACACATCACGGTGGGCCTGAAGCGCTGGAGTGGCGCGACGATATACCGGTGCCTGTGCCGGGACCGGGACAGGTATTGGTGCGCGTAATGGCAGCGGGGGTCAACAATACCGATATCAATACGCGCGTTGGATGGTATTCTTCGGATGTGACCGGCGCGACTGATGCCGTGGATCAGGACGTCGAGGCCGGAGGTTGGGGCGGTGCGCTGCAATTCCCACGCATTCAGGGTGGCGATCTGTGTGGTGTCGTTGAAGCCGTTGGCCCCGAAGCCGGGTTCAAGCCGGGTCAGCGTGTGACTTGCCCGATCAACTTGCCGCGCCCACGTCCGGGCCATCCGACAGGCTTCATCGCTTTGGGGTCAGAAATCGACGGGGCGTTTGCTCAGTACTGTCTGGTTGAGGCTGCGGATTTGTATGACGTGACCACCTCGCCCCTGTCAGATGTGGAAATCGCGGCTATTCCCTGCGCCTTTGGCACGGCGGAAAACCTGCTGACCCGCGCAAATGTGACCGCAGGGCAAAAGGTGCTGATCACCGGGGCTTCCGGCGGAGTCGGTCTGGCCGCCGTGCAGCTTGCAGCGTTGCGAGGGGCGACGGTTTGGGGTGTGACCAGCCCGACCAAATCCGAAGTGGTCAAATCTCAGGGCGCAGTCGACACGTTTGGCCGCGACGCGGTGCTGCCTGCGGATATGTTCGATGTGGTGATCGACGTTGTCGGCGGCGCGGCATGGCCGGGCCTGATTCTTGCGCTGAAACCGGGCGGTCACTATGCCGTTTCGGGCGCCATTGCCGGACCGATCGTGCAGGCCGATCTGCGCGATATTTACTTGCGCGACATCACCATTCACGGATGCACCCATCAGGCGTTCGACGTGTTCGGGCGACTGGCCGAAATGATCAATGCCGGTCGGATCAGGCCCTTGATCTCAAAGACCTATCCGTTAAAGGACATCGCCACCGCGCAGGCGGATTTTCAATCCAAAGCGTTTCCGGGCAAACTTGTTCTGATTCCCTGAATAGGCTGAGACATGGCGAATATCACTTTATTGGACGGCTCAATCGGGCAGGAACTGGTCAAGCGCAGCGGTGACCGAGCGACGCCTCTGTGGTCGACGCGGGTGATGATCGACTACCCGGATTTGGTCGGGGATGTTCATGCCGAGTATTTTCGCCGCGGTGCGACAGTTGCCACCACCAACACATATGCCGTCCACCGCTCCCGGCTTGAGCGGGTGGGACTGGAAGGGCAACTTGCCGAATTGGTCAAAACGGCGCTTTCGCAGGCCGAGCGTGCGCGCAACGCCGGAGGGCGCATCGCCGGCGCACTTGGTCCATTGCTGGCGTCCTACCGGCCTGACCTGAACCCGGATGTCAGCGAGGCTGAGGTCAAATTTGCCGAACTCGTGGGTTTGATGGCAGATCGCGTGGATTTGTTCCTGATAGAAACTGTGTCGTCTGTGCAGGAGGCCGAGGGCGCTCTGCGTGGCACAGCGCAAGCTGGAAAACCTGTGTGGCTGGCGTTGTCTGTGATGGATGAGGATGGCACGCGTTTGCGCTCGGGCGAGCTGTTGTCCGATGTTGCGCCGGTTGTGGAACGTTTTGAGCCAGATGCGGTGTTGATCAACTGTTCCCGCCCCGAGGCTATTCCTGCGGCGTTGGAGATCATTGCAAAAATGGGTCGCCCGTTTGGCGCCTATGCCAACGGTTTCGTCGGGATCTCACAAAAGTTCCTAGAAGACGCGCCCACCGTTGATGCGTTGGAACAGCGGCAGGATTTGGGACCAGAAGCCTACGCCGAACACGCCATGACTTGGGTGGCGCAGGGCGCGACCATTGTTGGGGGGTGTTGCGAGGTCGGCCCGGATCACATAGAAGCACTGGCACATCGGCTACGAGATGCCGGTCATCAGATTGTCTGAGACGTAAGCGATGCCGAAACTCTCTGACACGTCACCAAAAACACCGCAGCATTTCGATATTCTCGTGGCACCCGGCTATGTGCTTTTGGAGCTGGCGTCACTGGTCGAGGTGCTGCGGTTGGCCAATCGTGTGTGTCCGACCCCGCCGTTCACGTATACCTATCGGTCGCTCAAAGGTGGTCCGATTGCCAGCAGCAGCGATGCGGTCGTGCAGACAGAAGCCGTGCTGGCGCAGCCCAAGGCTGATTACCTTTTCGTCATCGGCAACTGCGACCCGGATCATCCTGACCTGTCGCTGAGTCGTGTGGTGTCCGATTACACCTTTCGCGACGCCAAGGTGTTTCTGCTGGCCGAAGCCGCCAGTCGCTATATCGACGAACAGGGCGCTGACGATATGGCAACTCATTGGGAAAACGCCTCATTCCTGCGCGAACGCGGCGCGCGGTTCGAGGCCAAGCTGTCCATTGCCACCGAACAAGGCGCGGTAGTGACGTGTGCGGGGATGGAGGCGACAACAGACGTGGCGCTTGCCGTGATTGGTCGCCATATCTCGGGGCCCGCCAAGATGACCGTGGCCGATATCATGCTGCACGAAAACATCCGCGATTTTTCCTCGATGCAACCATTTTCCGGCGCGAAACTGACCTCGACCGGGGATGCCAGGCTGGATCAATGCATCAAGCTGATGCAGGCCAATATCGAAGACCCGCTGCCGATCAACCAGATCGTCGATTCGCTGCACCTGTCGAACCGGTCGCTTGAGCGTAAGTTCAAAACCTTCTTCGGCACTACGCCCAACGGGTTTTATCGCGAAATGCGGTTGGCCAAGGCCAATAACCTGCTGCTGAACACCACCATGAGCGTTCGCGAAATCGGTCTTGCCTGCGGCTTTCCCAACGGTTTTTCCTCGGTTTACAAGAGCTTCTTTGGTGTCACTCCTTTTGTAGTACGACGGGAAAAGCGGGCGTCCTCACAAAGGTGAAAATCACCAATGGCGTGACGGTTTTCGTGCATTTACTGTCGGTCTTTCGTGGCAATTTGACCCAAACCTGACACAGCGGAGATTTCAGGATGGTTGATCTTCCCAGCAAGGCCCGAGTGGTCATCATCGGAGGCGGCGTCATCGGATGCTCGGTCGCGTATCATTTGACCAAGAAGGGCTGGAAAGACGTTGTGCTGCTGGAGCGCAAGCAGCTGACCAGCGGCACGACTTGGCACGCTGCCGGCCTGATCGCACAACTACGCGCAACGGCGAACATGACCAAACTGGCGAAATACAGCCAGGAACTTTATGGCTCGCTGGAAGAGGAAACCGGCGTTGCCACTGGTTTCAAACGCTGCGGGTCGATCACAGTTGCACTGTCCGAAGATCGCAAGGAAGAGATCTACCGTCAGGCCGCCATGGCCCGTGCCTTTGGGGTTGAGGTCGAAGAGATTTCGAACGAGCGCGTGCAGGAGTTGTATCCGCATATCAACCTCGAAGGTGTCAAAGGGGCCGTTTACCTGCCGCTCGATGGGCAGGGAGACCCGGCAAACATCGCCTTGGCGCTGGCCAAGGGCGCACGCCAACGCGGCGCAGTCGTGAAAGAGCGCGTGAAAGTCGCCGATATTGTCAAACAGGGGCGCAAGGTGACCGGCGTGGATTGGGTTGCCGATGATGGCAGCGCCTCGGGCCATATCGAATGCGACATGGTGGTGAACTGTGCTGGTATGTGGGGTCATGAAGTTGGCCGGATGGCAGGCGTGAACGTACCACTG
Source organism: Ruegeria sp. AA6 (assembly GCF_056542865.1). Lineage (NCBI taxonomy): Bacteria > Pseudomonadati > Pseudomonadota > Alphaproteobacteria > Rhodobacterales > Roseobacteraceae > Ruegeria > Ruegeria sp. AA6. The sequence goes on along the minus strand of NZ_JBQGAN010000010.1, from coordinate 19,486 downwards.
CATGCGTGCGAACACTTCTATATCGTCACCGAGAATATCGAGGGCATGACCCAATTGCCGGTTCTGCGGGTGCCGGATGAATACGCCTACTACAAGGAAGATGCGGGCAAAATCCTGTTGGGTGCATTTGAGCCCGAGTCGAAACCCTGGGCGATGGACGGCATCCCGGAATCCTTCGAGTTCGACCAACTTCAGGAAGATTTCGACCATTTCGAACCGATCCTGGAAAAAGCGGTCGAGCGTGTGCCGCTGCTGGCGGAGGCCGGGATTCATACATTCTTCAACGGCCCGGAATCTTTTACGCCAGACGACGCCTATCATCTGGGTCTCGCGCCCGAGATGGACAATGTCTGGGTCGCGGCAGGCTTCAACTCGATCGGTATCCAGTCCGCCGGTGGCGCAGGCATGGCGCTGGCCGAGTGGATGGACAGCGGTGAGAAACCGTTCGATCTGGGCGACGTCGACATCAGCCGGATGCAGCCGTTTCAGGGCAATAAAAAGTACCTGTTCGAGCGTTCGAAGGAAACACTGGGCCTGCTTTATGCGGATCACTACCCCTACCGCCAAAAGGCTACTGCGCGCGGTGTGCGTCGTACCCCGTTCCACCACCAACTGCTGGAACAGGGCGCTGTGATGGGCGAACTGGCCGGTTGGGAACGCGCCAACTGGTTTGCCAATGAAGGGCAGGAGCGGGAGTATCAATACAGCTGGAAGCGCCAGAACTGGTTTGAGAATTCGGCAGCAGAACACCGTGCCATTCGCGAGAATGTGGGCATGTATGACATGTCGTCCTTCGGCAAAATCCGCGTTGAAGGGCCGGATGCCGAGAAGTTCATGAACTACATCGGCGGTGGCGATTACTCGGTGCCCAACGGCAAGATCGTCTACACTCAGTTCTTGAACCGCACCGGTGGGATTGAGGCAGACGTTACCGTCACCCGCCTGACCGAAACAGCCTATCTGGTCGTCACCCCGGCGGCGACCCGTCTGGCCGACCAAACCTGGATGATGCGCCATGCGGGCAATTTCAACGTGGCGATCACAGAGGTGACAGCAGGCGAAGGCGTTCTGGCTGTCATGGGCCCCAACGCGCGCGCGCTGTTGGAAAAGGTCTCACCCGCTGATTTCTCGAACGCGACCAACCCGTTCGGCACCGCGCAAGAGGTTGAGATTGGCATGGGACTCGCCCGCGTCCACCGCGTGACCTATGTGGGTGAGCTTGGATGGGAGGTTTACGTCTCGTCTGATATGGCTGGTCATGTCTTTGAAACCCTGCACGAGGCCGGGCAGGACATGGATCTGAAACTCTGCGGTATGCACATGATGGACAGCTGCCGGCTCGAAAAGGGTTTCCGCCATTTCGGCCACGATATCACCTGCGAAGACCACGTGGTTGATGCGGGCCTCGGCTTTGCCGTCAAGGTTGACAAGGGCAGCGACTTCATCGGGCGTGAGGCGGTGATTGCGCGCAAGGAGAGCGGGCCGAAAAACCGCCTTGTACAGTTCAAGCTGACCGATCCCGAACCACTGCTGTTCCACAACGAACCGATCGTGCGGGACGGTGAGTATGTGGGGTATCTGAGTTCGGGCAACTACGGCCACACGTTGGGTGGAGCCATCGGTCTGGGCTATGTGCCTTGCGAAGGAGAAAAGGCAGCTGACGTGCTGGCCTCGACTTATGAGATCGACGTGTGCGGTGTGAAGGTTAAGGCTGAGGCTTCGTTGAAGCCGATGTACGACCCGAAATCGGAACGGGTGAAGGTCTGACCTGGGCAGGGGGCTCTGCCCCCGCCGCCCGTACCGGGCGACTCCCCCGAGATATTTACAGCCAGATGAAGCTGGGGATCCGTTCTTCATCTGGCTGTAAATATCTCGGAGCGCGAGGCAGAGCCTCGCATATCCAAAGGTGTGAACCTGCGCGACGTATCAGAATTTCTGATGGCTGACTTCACAGTTTTCACGGTTTCCAAACCCGTTTGAATTGCCGTAGAGAAAAACGGTATCAGTCGGAGACCCGCCGTGGCAGACACTCCTATTCCGCCAAACAATGAAGACACGCCGAAAGGCTTGATGTTGGCTGTTACAGCCTATGTCCTTTGGGGCTTTCTGCCGCTGTATATGAAGGCCATGGCGCATATAGGCCCGGTTGAGATCGTGGCGCATCGCATCATTTGGTCGGTACCCATAGCTGGGGTGTTGTTGGTGGCATTGGGTCGCACACGAGATCTGAAGGCGGCGCTGGCGAATCCAAAGATGTTGGCGATGGCCTGTTTGACTGCGGCCCTAATCTCGGTGAACTGGGCGATTTACGTTTGGGCGATTGCCAGCGGAAATGCTTTGGATGCGGCGCTGGGGTATTACATCAACCCACTGTTCAGTATCGCATTGGGAGCCGTTTTGTTGCGCGAGCCTTTGACGAAAACGCAGCTGATGGCCGTGGCAATTGCGGCGTTAGGGGTGTTGGTTCTGGTTGTCGAGGCCGGAAGCCTTCCTTGGGCTGCACTAGGTCTGATGGTGTCCTGGGGGTTCTATGCCTTTTTCAAACGGTCGCTGCCCATTGGTCCCAATCAAGGCTTTTTGCTTGAGGTACTGATCCTGCTTATTCCGGCACTGGCCTATGTCACCTGGCTGGGTGCGCAGGGAACGGGGCATTTTGGATTAGGTGCCACCGATACTATGCTGCTTGCCGGAGCGGGTGTGGTGACAGCTGTGCCTTTGCTGGTCTATGCAAACGGGGCCAAGCTGGTGCGGTTGTCCACGATGGGAATACTGCAATACATCGCGCCAACCATGATCTTTATCACCGCCATCACGGTGTTCGGGGAACAGATCGGTCGTGGGCGGATGATCGCGTTCCCGCTGATTTGGATGGCACTAGTGGTCTATTCGATACCGATGATCCGGCAGATGCGGGCTCAGGCCTGACGCAGTAGCTGCGCGGCCTCATCGGCCCAGATGGCATAGGTTTTGGGACTAGGATGATAGCCGTCCGGCGCCGCCAGGGCCGGGTCGTCTGGCAGGTTCAAGGCCAAGTGACGAGCTTGCGGAAAACTGGTCGCGACCTGCTGTAAACCTTGATTCAGCCGCTCTGCCTGACGCCCCAATACCCAAGCCAAAGGCTGCGGCAAGGCCGGGAAACGGTTCATTTGTGGAACACCGGTCACCACCAGACGCCGCACGCCCATCGGGCCGGTCAGAAGTTCCAACAATTGCCCTTGCCGCTCAACAAAGCGTCTGCGCGTCACGCCCCGGGTGACGTCATTGACGCCAAGCGCGGTGACAGCCATGTCGAACTTCGTGTTCAGCCCACGCAGCCGGTCGATTGTGTCCTGCGTCGTGTGCCCGGTTGTCGCCTCAAGCCGCCATTCCACGGTATAATGCCTGGCCAGCCGGGCCACCAACTGCCCTGAGAGCGCTTGCGTCTGTGTCCCTGCGCCGACCCCGGCGGCAGAGCTGTCTCCGGCGATCAACAGGCGTAGCCGAGGGCCGCGCCCGTCGCGCCCTTCGCGCGGGCCAATGGGTTCCGGAAGCAGTTGTGCCTTGCGACGTACCGAAACGCCCTGCGCTGCCAGAACCGGCAGCAAAGGCAGGCGCAGCAATTGATCCGCGGCAACAGGCATGGTCAGGTCAGCGCGTTTTTGAATTCGAGGAAACGCGCGTCAGTCATGATGCGCGCCATCATAGCCTCGCGCAGGGCGTCGATGGTTTTAAGGGGGCGCATGACGACCTCGAAGTCCTGTATCAGGCCATCCGTGTTCAGGGTGATCAAGTCGACACCCACGGCGTCCAGGTCACCGACCTTGCACTGAAACTCCAGCGCCCAGTCCTTGGCCTCACCCATCACGCGACGATAGCGAAAATCCGTGAACACCTGCCCCACATGCCCCAGCACCGCCGCCACTGGCGCCCGCCCCGTCCAGGTGCTGTAGTATGTTGGTGGAGAAAACCGCACGTCTTCGGCCAGCAAATCTTGGATCAGGTTTTCATCGCCTTTGGCGACTACCTCCTGCATGCGTTCGATTGTGGGGTGCATGGTCTCTCCTTCCGCTTTGAAGGCAGAGTTGCTGAACCGTTTCGTTCAGGCAAGCCCGACGTTGCGGGAGGTCGCGCGCTGCGATAGGCAGGCGCGCATGAGCGAGACCTATGATCCCCCGATGACCCCCTTGGACGTGTTGCACGAAGATGCGCAGTTGATCGTGGTGAATAAACCCTCGGGATTGTTGTCGGTGCCGGGACGGGGCGAGCATCTGGCCGATTGCCTATTGAACCGGGTACAGGCGGTATTTCCGCAGGCGCTGCTGGTGCATCGGTTGGACCGGGATACCTCTGGTGTCATGGTTTTTGCCCAGACCCCCCATGCGCAGCGGCACCTGAGCATGCAATTCGAGAACCGCCAGACCCGCAAGACCTATGTGGCGCGTGTCTGGGGCAGGGTTGCCGAGAAGACTGGAACCGTCGATCTGCCGTTGATCGTGGATTGGCCCAACCGCCCCCGGCAGATGGTGTGCCATGAAACGGGCAAACAAGCCGTCACAGATTGGCGCGTGGTCAAATACGAAGGGGAGACGACGCGCGTGCGCTTGTTCCCCAAGACGGGCCGGTCGCATCAATTGCGGGTGCATATGCAGGCGCTGGGCCACCCTATCCTGGGTGACCCGTTCTATGCCGAAGGCCTGGCGCGGGACTTCCCGCGCCTGATGCTGCATTCTGAGGAATTGCGACTGAAAAGCCCCGAGGGCGGGGTTTCCATGAAGTTCCGCGCCAAAGCGGATTTCTGATCTTCAGGCCGTACTGGTCCACAGCATCTTCAGATTGCCCAGCGAGAACCGTTTTGTCCGTTTGGGCGGGGTGCAGGGTTGACGCGCGGCCATGATCTCGCGTTCGATCTCAAACGCGCGCAGGGTGTGGTCCTGTGCCCAGCGGTCCAGTTTCAGGGTCATCATCACGTGATTGTCGCGGCTTGGCATGGGTGATCTCCTTTCTATTGAGGCCCAGCTTTGCGCATCACTGCTGACACCGCGTTGTCAGGGGGGTGTGCTAGAGTGTCAGCAGATCAACCGGAGACCCCCATGCGCCGTTCCACCCGCCTGTTCGAGATCATCCAGATATTGCGTGCCGCCGATGCTCCGGTGACAGCCGAGGCGTTGGCCGAAAAGCTCGAAGTGTCGGCGCGCACGGTCTATCGCGATATCGCCGCCCTGCAAGCGCAGCGCACCCCGATTGAGGGCGAAGCCGGGATCGGATACCTGATGCGGCGCGGCTATGACTTGCCGCCTTTGAACTTTGACGCCGAGGAGGTCGAGGCGCTCTGGGTCGGTCTCTCGATGCTGGCCCGCACGGGCGACAGCACTTTGCAACAGGCCGCCAACCGTGTGTGCCGAAAGATCGAAGCATTGCGTGTGCCCGCCGATTGGCTGCAGGTCGCCCCATGGGGCGCGCCGTTGGATGACCCGGAAAAGGGGTGTGTCCCCGTGGTGAACTACCGCGAGGCTATTCGCAGCGAACGTAAGATCCGTATCACCTATGAGAACGCCCAGGGTGAACGGACCGAACGTGTTGTTCGCCCCGTGGCGCTGATCTATCACATCGAATGCACCATGCTGGTCGCGTGGTGCGAATTGCGGAACGGTTTTAGACATTTTCGCACCGATCGTATTTGGGCCTGCACGCTGACCGATGACCACTTTTGCGGGCAAGGAGAGCCCTTGCGTGCGATCTGGCAGGAACAGAACCACTGGGATGCAATAGCCGACGCGTCGTAAGCGGCGGGTATTCGCCTATTTCACCGGATTGTTGCTTGAGCCCGCCTGCGGGCACCGCGATATACTGCACCAAACAATACGCGTCCGGCGAACGGGCGCCGGAGCAGAAGGTGAAACCATGACGATTTCCAAGTTTGTTTTGTCCGCGGGGCTATGTTCGGCCGTATTTTTGGGCGCGTGTACCGATCCCGGCACACTGAATTTGCCTGCCGACCCTAACCAAAACACCAAACAGGGTGCGCTTTTGGGTGGTTTGGTCGGCGCTGGCGTCGGCGCGATCGCAAATGATTCCGACCCGTTGCTGGGCGCGCTGGCCGGTGGGGCCATCGGTGCAGCCGGCGGCGGTCTGGTTGGCAATCAGCTGGACAGGCAGGCGGCGGAACTGCGGCAGCAGCTGGCCAATGACGGTATCACGATCACCAACGCGGGCGACCGTCTGATCGTTACCGTCCCGAACGATATTTCCTTTGACACCGACAGCGCGACCGTGCGCCCGGCGCTGCGCGCTGATCTGGTGCGGGTGGGGCAGAACCTGACGAGGTACCCCAATTCGGACGTTCAGGTCATCGGCAATACCGACAGTGATGGTGAGGCATCTTATAATCAGGCCCTGTCCGAACGCCGTGCTCAGTCTGTGGCCGACATTCTTCAGGCCAATGGTGTCAGCAGCGCCCGGATTTCAACGATTGGTCTGGGTGAAGGCCGGCCAGCCGCCTCGAACCTGACGCCCGAGGGCAAGGCCCGGAACCGTCGGGTCGACATCGAGATCATCCCCAATGGTCGCACATAATAGGCAGGGCACCTTCGGGTGCCCTTTTTTGCACATTGACTGCGCGTCACTTGGCCTTTGGCACGCGCGCTGCTTGGGCTAGCTATTGAGAAACACCATAACGGAGTTCCCAATGTCCGAACCGATCCTACTGAGCCTATCAGGCTCATTGCGCCAAAACGCGACCAATCGAAAACTTCTGCGCGAGGCAGCGCGGTTGTTCGATCCCGGTACTCATATCGAGGCGGACCTGAACCTGCCGCTATACGATGGCGATCTGGAAAACGGCGAGGGCATTCCCGCAGCAGTCCAAACCCTGGCCGACCAGATCGCGCGGGCGCATGCGGTGATCATCTCGACCCCCGAATACAACAAAGGTCCGTCCGGGGTTCTGAAAAACGCACTGGACTGGGTCAGTCGGACCGATGGTCGCCCTTGGGCCGACAAGCCCGTGGCCGTGATGTCGGCGGCGGCGGGCCGCGCTGGTGGTGAGCGCGCGCAGATGGTGTTGCGCAGCTATATGGTGCCCTTCCAGCCGCGTATCTTGCAGGGGCCGGAAATTCATCTGGCCAACAGCTCGAACGAGTTTGACGAACAGGGGAAATTGACCAGCGACCGCTATGAAAGCAGCCTGCAGACCCTGATGGAAAAGCTTCGGGCCGAAGCGGGGTTCTAACGCTTGTTTGCTCGGCCCGGGCTGCCTAGTCTGCCGCCATGTCAGAAGAAGTTCAGACCGACGTAATGGACCCGGCCCGCGCCACAGCGCTGCAAGTGGCGCTGGGGCGGGATGTGTCGGTTGAGGCTGGCATGCCGCTGCCACCGTTTTTTCATCAACTGTATTTCTGGTCCCCTCACCCGCCGGAACAGTTGGGCCGGGATGGTCATCCGAAGGTCGGCGGCCTGATCCCCGACATGGGCCTACCCCGCCGTATGTGGGCAGGTGGGCGATTGGTGTTCAACGCCCCTCTAGTCGCCGGGCACGTGGCCGAGCGACGATCCACTTGCGAGGATGCAACTTCTAAGACTGGCCGAACCGGGCCGCTGGGGTTCGTTACACTGCGGCATGAAATCTGGCAGGGCGGTGCCCTGTGCCTGACTGAATGGCAGGATCTGGTCTATCGTCAGGATCCGGCTGCCGACGAGGTCAGACCGACCCCTCCAATGGCCCGCACCGATGAGACAGACCAGCGCGAGGCGACTTTCGGTTCCACCTTGCTATTTCGCTATTCTGCACTGACCTTCAACGGACACCGTATTCACTATGATCTGGATTACGCGCGCGATGTTGAAGGCTATGCCGGATTGGTGGTGCATGGCCCGCTATTGGCGCAGCTTCTGATGCTGTTTGCCAAAGACCTGATGGGGCCACTGGCGCAGTTTTCCTTTCGCGCGACCGCCCCATTGATGCATTTCGAAGCCGCGACCCTGTGCCGGGCTGGCCCTTCGCTTTGGGTGCGCGGGCCGGACGGCCGGCAGTGTATGACGGCTGAGGCTGTAGCCCAGTCAGAGTGACGCTTCGGGCCGGAATTCGTCTGGGATGGTATCGCGCCCTTCCAGAATCAGATCGGCCATGACCTCGGCCACTTTTGGGGCCATGCCAAAGCCGATCTTGAAGCCTCCGTTCGCAATGAACTGGCCTTTGTGCAGCGGATGCAGGCCCAACATTGGCGCGCGGCTTTTGCTGCGGGGGCGTACACCGGCCCATCTTTCGATTACTTCCGCGCCATGCAGCACCGGCACCGCGCGCATGGCGCGGTCCAAAACGTCGTCCAGCACTGCATCGGTGTTGGTTGGATCGTCGTAGTCTCGCTCTGATGTAGACCCGATCGCCAAGGTGCCATCCGCGTGGGGTACGAAGTGAATCGCGTCCGCGAACAGCTGCGGAACCTCACCCGCATCGAACCTCAGCAGCGCGGCTTGCCCTTTGACGCCGTTGCCCACGGTTTTTCCGAATGCGACGTTTAGTTCACGCAAGCCCGTCAGACCGGTGGCGTGGACGACCTGCCCTTTGTCCGGAGCATCCGTCATCACGTTGACCCCCATCACCGCCAGCGCCGAGACCAGCGCGGCACAGGCGCGACGCGGGTGCATGCGGGCGCTGAGCGTGTCGTGGATCACGAACCCGGTTGGGCTGGGTGGGCACCATGACCCCAGCGCGCCGGTCTTAACCACTCGCCATTCCGCGCGGCCCTGCCAGAGCTGGTCTGCGGTAACGGCACGGGCATGGGCAAGCTCAAGCGTGCGGGCGTCGGCGATAGGTTGCAACCGGCCCAGCCGCGCGTAGCCAGGGGAAACGCCGCCAGTGGCTTCGACCTGCGTCCAGAACGGTTCAGCCATGATCAGGCTGTCAAACTGTAAGGCCTTCTTGGCGTTCCAGTTCTCGGGCACATGGGGGGCAAGGGCGCCAACCAACCCTCCGCTGGACCCAGCGCCGGGGCCGAAGGGATCGACGATCTGTACCTTGGCACCGCGCCGGGCGCAGGTCCAGGCGATGGACAGGCCAAAGATGCCCGCGCCGCGCACCGTTACATCGACCATTGCCATTCCCCTTTTCCTTGTTCAGTGTCGCGCCGCTTAGCTACAGGATTCCCCGATGGCAGACCAGCGCGCCGAACTGACATGGACCGAGGATCAGATCCCAGTCTCGGATCGTTTCGACGATCCCTACTACTCGTTGCAAAACGGGCAGGAGGAAACGCGGCATGTGTTTCTGGCGGGCAATGATCTGCCTGCGCGTTTCGCGCCGGGGTTTCGCATTGCCGAACTGGGTTTTGGCACCGGACTGAATATGCTAACCGTCTGGGCCGAGTGGGAAAAATCTGGCCAGACCAGCCCATTGACCATTACCAGCTTCGAGGCTTTCCCGATGGCGCCGGACGATATGTCCCGCGCGCTGGCGGCTTTCCCTGAGTTGGCCCCTTGGAGCGAACGTTTTCTGGCAAAGTGGCAGGGAGGGGCATGCAATCTGGGCACCTTGCATCTTGAGGTCATCGAAGGGGATGCGCGCCAGACGTTACCTGTTTGGACCGGCAAGGCCGATGCGTGGTTTTTGGACGGGTTTTCACCGGCTAAAAACCCGGAACTGTGGGGCGCCGATTTGATGCAGCATGTGGCCGACCACACGGCCCAGGGCGGTACAGCGGCGACGTATACCGCCGCCGGGTTTGTCCGGCGCGGGCTGGAGGAGGCGGGCTTCACCGTCACCCGCACCCCCGGCTACGGACGAAAACGCCACATGACACGGGCGATCCGGGCATGACGCAGCAGAATAATGCGCGCGCGGGTATCGCGCTGATGATCGCCGCGACGGTTGTGTTTGCCGCACAGGACGGCATCTCGCGCTATCTGGCGGGGTCGTATAACACCTATATGGTCGTGATGATCCGCTACTGGTTCTTTGCGGCCTTTGTGGTCGCCATAGCCGCGCGTGCGCCCGGCGGTCTGAAAGCCGCGAAGCAAACCAGCCAGTTGGGTTTGCAGGTGTTTCGGGGCGTATTGCTCGCGGCCGAGATCTGCGTTGCCGTTTATGCCTTCACGGTGTTGGGGTTGATCGACAGCACGGCTGTTTTCATCTGCTACCCGCTTTTGGTCGCCGCCCTTAGCGGGCCGGTTCTGGGTGAAAAAGTCGGTTGGCGACGCTGGTCGGCGATTTGCGTCGGTTGCATCGGTGTTCTGGTCATGTTGCAGCCGGGTGCTGGCGTCTTCAATCCCTGGGCCGTCCTACCATTGCTGTCGGCGCTGATGTTTGCGGTCTACGCATTGCTGACGCGATATGTCGCCCGCAAAGACAGCGCTGTTACAAGTTTCTTCTGGACTGGCATTGCTGGGGCCGTGGCTATAACGCTTGTGGGGATGTGGTTCTGGGAACCGATGGTGCGCGCGGATTGGGTGTGGATGGCAGCGCTTTGCATCACCGGAGTAAGCGGCCATTGGTTGCTGATCAAATGCTATGAAAAGGCCGAGGCCAGCGCGGTGCAGCCCTTCGCCTATTTCCTTTTGATATGGACGTCCATTATCGGTCTGTCAGTCTTTGGCGAGGAGCTGCGACCAGAGGTAGTCCTGGGCGCAGTGCTTGTCGTCAGTGCGGGCCTGTTCACCTTATGGCGCGAACGACGCCAACGTTGACCCAACCAATTCCTGCGAGAACGGGATCGGCAGCGCGGGTTTGCCCAGCCGCGCGCGATAGACGGGCAGGCTTTCCGCCACCCGCATCACGTAGTTTCGGGTCTCGCTGAAGGGGATGGTTTCGATCCAGTCGACCACCTCGATCTCACCGGCGCGGGGGTCACCATACCGATCCATCCACGAAATCGGACGCCGCGGCCCGGCGTTATAGCCCGCCGCCATCATCACCACATTGCCGTTAAAGTTAGCGGCCAGACCCGAGAGGTAATTTGCGCCCAACTTGGCGTTGTACTGCCAGTCTCTGGTCAGGTTGGAGGTCTTGTGCCCACTGAGAATGCCCAGCTCTTTGGCCACAAGTTGTGCCGTAGCGGGCATCACCTGCATCAACCCACGCGCGCCGGCACCGCTGACCACCACAGGGTCGAACTCGCTCTCGCGGCGGGCGATCGCCAGTGTCATCTCTTTTGCCATCGGCAGACCCATATCTGCCACCGGATGCACCGGGTAATAGGCAGCGGGCAGAACAACGCCGGTTTTGGCCGCGCGTTTGGCGATCATGACGGCCAGATGCGGCTCTTTCAGTTCGACCACCAGATCGCCCAGCTGCGTGGCCTGCACCTGATCCAATTCCTCAACCAGATGGGTCAGGAAGCGCTCGGACAGATTATCTTCACCTGCACGCAACAACAGCAAACCAGCCTCCAGCACGCTGGAATCGGCGAACTCTGCCTGTTTCCAATGCGGTGCCCGGCGGGGATTAGCCAACTCAGTGTCAAAGGGTCGTCCGATCCGTTCGGCCGCCAACAATCCATAAAACGAGGTCTGATGATCGGCGCCTGTCGCGTACGCCTCATAGGCTTTGTCTGCGTCACCTTTTGCGGCATAGGCCCGGCCCAGCCAGTACCCGCCGCGTCCTTTCGAGATCGGTGACTGCACTGCGCCCGAGAAGTTCTGGAAATGCCGTACCGCCGTCGCGGGATCATTCAGCTTGCGCAGCGCAAGGAAACCGGCCAGCCACTCGAGGTCGGCATAGGCATAGCCCATTTCCGGCGTCATGTGGTGGTTGGCGGCGATCTGGTAAGCCCGGTTCGCACTGCCGTTGCGCATCTCAAGGCGGGCCAGACGGCGACGGCCCTCGGCCCATTTGTCCGGCTCGCCCAGGGCATCCGGCCCGGTCGAGCGCGCCAGCATCAGGTCAATCGCGCTGTCGTCCAGCTCTTTCTTGTCACGCCAGACAAACCGGTCAAAGGCCAACCCGGGCGAGTTGGCGACAGATTTCGGTACGGCGGAAACTTTGCCGTCGACACCAGGCTGACGTTTTTGCAAAGCAATGCGTGCCTCGGCCAGCTTGCGTTGATCTGTGCTGACCAGTGGCAGCATCTGCCCCGCGCTGACCAGATGATTGTCCCAAAGCATCCGGTCCAGTCTTGCCGCGTGGTGGGGCCTAAGAAGCTTGCCGAAATTCTCAAGATAATTCTTCTGGAGGCCCTTACCCATCGGCATTGTGCGCCATGCGGCCACAAGGTCGGCCTCGGCATCGCCCTGACGGCCCTTTGCCTTCAGCGCGACAGCATAGTTCAGTGCGCCTTCGGCGGTCTGTGGTGGCACCTCGGCATAAAACTTCAGAACCCGGTCGGGATCGGCCCCTGTAAAGGCAGGCTCGCTCTTGCGCCGCAACCACGCCAGACCCGGCCAATCCGCCCGACGATCCAGAAACACCAGCACATCACCAGAACTGCCAAACCCTTCGCGCAGCCAGTGCCAGACAATGATATCGCGGCTGACCGAGCCGCGCTGGCCTGACACCCGCAAGGCTTCATTCCAGTCGCCCTTGCGCATCTCATTCATACCGGCGCGCAGATCACCGACCGAGTCGGCCTGTGCTTGCCCGATTGACCCAAGAATCATTGCTATCAAAAGCGCCAGAACGCGTGTCATGCCTTGCATTTCCCAACCAACCAAGGATAGAGCCATTTAGGATAAACCTTGTGCCCACGGTATCAACTCACATCGCCATGAATGTGACGATCCTTGGGCACAAAAAACACAAACTGCACCCTAAGGAGCGTGTCATGTTCAAAGGCTCAATGCCAGCCCTCGTCACCCCGTTCACAAACGGCGAGTTGGACCTGAAGACGCTCAAACACTTGGTGGAATGGCAGATTCAGGAAGGCTCGACCGGGCTGGTTCCCGTGGGTACAACTGGCGAAAGCCCAACACTCAGCCACGAAGAGCACGAAACTGTCGTGGAAGAGGTTGTCAAAGCTGCAGGCGGTCGTGTGCCGGTTATCGCCGGTGCGGGGTCTAACAACACGGTCGAAGCGATCCGCTTTGTGCGATTCGCAGAAAAGATCGGTGCCGATGCGGCGCTGGTCGTGACGCCCTACTACAACAAGCCCACCCAAAAGGGGCTGATCACGCATTTCCGCGCGCTGCATGACTGCGCGGATATCCCAATCATCATCTACAACATCCCTGGCCGGTCGGTGATCGACATGACGCCGGATACCATGGGTGAACTGGCGCAGTTGCCGCGCATCGTGGGCGTCAAGGATGCCACCGGTGATCTGGCGCGGGTTAGCCAGCAACGCGCCTCCTGCGGGCCTGAGTTCTGCCAACTGTCGGGCGAGGATGCCACCGCACTGGGCTTCAACGCGCATGGTGGGGTCGGCTGTATCTCGGTCACAGCAAATGTGGCGCCAAAGCTATGCGCCGAGTTCCAGCAGGCAACACTGGCCGGTGACTATGCCAAAGCGCTGGAATACCAAGACCGCCTGATGCCACTGCACGAAGCGATCTTCATCGAACCGGGGTTGGTTGGTGCAAAATACGCGCTCAGCAAATTGGACCTGTGCAGCACCGAGGTTCGCTCGCCCTTGACCTCGCTGGAGGACAGCACCAAAGCTGCCATCGATGCTGCAATGGCGCATGCTGGCCTGATCTGAACGAAATCCCGAATTTAAAACGGGCGGCTACATCTCTGAGTGTCGCCCTTTTCCTTTTCAGGATCCCAACTTCATCTGGCCAAAATACCTCGGGGGAGTCGCGGCTTGCCGCGGCGGCGGCAGAGCCCCCTTCACCGTTTCCCGTAATACAGGCCGACGACGTGTTCTGCCTGTGCGAAGAACAGCCAGCGCGACACCACCACACCGGTCAGATGCGATAGCACCGCGAGCAGAGCCAATATGTGCTTGATCGCAACCCCCGAGACCGGGATCAGGATCAGCAGCAGGGGCAGGACAAACGCCAACCCAAAGGAAATCATGCGCAGTTTCTGTGCGTGTTTGCGTCCGACCACGTGGACAAATTCTCGCAACAGATAGTTGGTTCCCGTATGCGGTGGCTCAAAAGCCCGGACGGCTCCTCGGCCTCCTAAACCAGTGGCGGTGCCCAGATTGGTGCCGGACCGGGCCAGGGCTCCGTCGCCCTTCGCCCAATAGGCAAGCTGAACAGCACCGGCAATGGCCAGCAACCACGGTGCCAGTGCTTCGGCCCCGGAAAAAAGCGCACCACCGGCCAGGCTGAAGGACAGGAACATTGCCGGGGTCAGGTTCATATTCCAGCGCGGGATGGTCTTGAGTTGGGTGTAGATCATCGACGTGGTGAACACGGTAGCAAGGCTGAGGATCGCGCCGAGCCAACCGAAGATTGCCCAGTGGCTGCCCGCGAACACGGCTCCAAGCGCGTAGAGGCCCATGATAAGTAACGCAGCAACAGCGCAAACCCCTTCGCGGCTAAGCCAACTGGATTTCCACTGGCTAAAGGCTTTCCAAGCGCGTTCGGGATGCCCCAGGTGAAAGGTCGAGGCCAGCAGCCCGCCAACCGCCAGCGCATAGGCGATGACGTAGAAGACGAACGCGACAAAGCCGGTCACTGCGGGTTGGCCGAGGCCAAGGAAAAACAGCAGTCCAAAACCAAGCCCGGAAAAGGTGGTGAAGATGATGACAGAAGGGGCCGGATGCATCAGAGCTTCTCCAGAGTTTTGTCGAGCCAGCCGAGGAAGCCTTTGGGTTCTTCGGCAACCGGGGCCAGCAGCGGGGCCAGAATGTCGATTTGGTCCTCAATTTGATCCTTGGGCCGGGGCGGCAGGTATTTGTTGACGGGTTTGGTGCCCATTTCGGGCATCAGATCCATGCCTTCGCGTTCGGCCACCAGTTTGTTGACGTCGCTGTTGGGGTCGCCAAGGTCTCCGAAGTGACGCGCGCCTGCCGGACAGGTGCGCACGCAGGAGGGGACGCGATCCACCTCGGGCAGGTTTTCGTTGTAGATGCGATCGACGCAGAGGGTGCATTTCTTCATCACGCCTTCTGCCACGTCCAGTTCCCGCGCGCCGTATGGGCAGGACCAGGCGCAGAGACCGCAGCCGATGCAGTCGCTTTCGTTGACCAGAACTATGCCGTCTTCGACCCGCTTGTAGCTGGCCCCCGTTGGGCAAACGGTCACGCATGGGGCGTCTTCGCAATGCAGGCAGGATTTGGGGAAGTGGATCAGTTGGGCGTGACCCTCGGCTGGTGTGACCTCGTAAGAATGCACACGGTTCAGGAAGGTGCCCGACGGGTTGCCGCCATAGGCGTCCTGATCAGAAAGGGGTGCGCCGTAGTTTTCGGTATTCCAGCCTTTGCACGAGATCACGCAGGCATGGCAACCGACACAGGTATCCAGGTCGATGACCAGACCCATTTTGCGCTCGGTGGATTGGGGGAGTTGCGTCATGTCAGGGTGCCTCCGCTTTGGTGGGCGGGGCAGGGGGCCAGCCCCCTCTTGAGCCTGCGGCTCAATTCACCCCCGAGGTATTTATGGCCAGATGAAGTGCGGATCCGGGTCATTTGCCGACCTTCCATGCGAGGTCTTTCGGACCGGTGCCCACAGGTGATTTGATCGGTGCAAATTCGGGCTGGCTTTCGGCATCGCTGGGGGCTTCGGCTTTTTCGATTTTGACTTTCAGGTCGAACCATGCGGCCTGCCCGGTGATCGGGTCCGAATTGGCCCAGCGTTGTCCATCGCCTTTGGGTGGAAGCAATTCGTGGATTAAGTGGTTGAGAAGGAAGCCTTTGGTCGCTTCTGGCGCATCCTCTTGCAAAGCCCATGCGCCCTTGCGTTTGCCAATCGCGTTCCAGGTCCAGACGGTGTTTTCGTTCAGCGCAGCCATCTCCATAACCGGAACGGTGATTTCCCCGTGCGGAGACGTGACCTTGGCCCAGTCGCCGTCCTGCAGCCCGTGTTCGCGCATCAGTTTGGACGGGACATAAAGCGGGTTACGCCCGTGCAGTTGGCGCAGCCACGCGTTCTGGGTGCCCCAGCTGTGATACATGGCCATCGGGCGCTGGGTCAGCGCGTTGACGGTGAAGCCTTCGTTGCCCTGCTGGTCGGTTTCATACCAGATCGGCAGCGGGTCCATCGTGTCTTTGATGCGTTGGCGCAGATGCTCGGGCGGTTGGCGTTTTCCGTGCCCTTCGGCAGCCAGTTGGAATTTGCGCATCGGCTCGGAATAAAGCTGGAACAGGTAGGGTTGCGGGCTGTCATAAATCCCCATCCCCACGGCCCAATCCTGATATGCCGTATTCCATGGTTTGTAGTAATCTGCGCCTTCGGGGATGTGCGCGACGTAGAAGCCGCCGTTTTCGATATAGCGGTTCAATTGGTCCGGGTTGACCTCTCCGCGCCCTTCCTTGTCACCGTTTTCACCCCGGAAGCCGGCCAGAGGGCCGATGCCCGGCTTTCGCTGGTGGTTGACGATATAGTCGGCGTAGTCCTTCCACTTGGGCGTGCCATCTTCGTTGGTGAAACCCGGCAGGCTCATGCGGTTGGCGAGTTCGATCAGAACCGACTGGAACCCGCGCACATCGCGGTCGGGCTCGATCACCGGCCAGCGGATCGCGTCGGCGGCAGCATCAGCCTCGCAGATCGGGCGGTCCAGCAGCGAGATGCAGTCGTGCCTTTCCAGATAGGTGGTATCGGGCAGGATCAGGTCGGCATAGGCCACCATTTCCGAGGAATAGGCATCGGAATAGATGATCTTGGGGATGACGTATTTGCCGTCCTCGTTACGGGCCGTCAGCATCTCCATCACGCCCTTGGTGTTCATGGACGAGTTCCAAGACATGTTCGCCATGTACATGAACAGCGTGTCGATCTTGTATGGATCGCCCGCAGCAGCGTTCGAGATCACCATATGCATCAGCCCGTGGGCCGACATCGGGTTTTCCCAGGTGAATGCTTTGTCGATGCGCTGCGGCGTACCACAGTCGTCGATAAGCAGGTCTTCGGGGCCACGCACAAATCCCAGGTGCGGACCTTCCAACGGGCGCCCGGGCCTACGGTCACCGTGAGGGCTGGGGTGGGCTTCAATCGGTTTGGGGTAGGGCGGTTTGAAGCGGAAGCCGCCGGGGACCTCGACCGTGCCCAGCAGGATCTGCAGGACGTGCAACGCACGGCAGGTCTGGAAGCCGTTGGCATGGGCTGAGATGCCGCGCATGGCGTGGAAGCTGACCGGGCGGCCGGTCATTTTCGAGTGCTTTTCCCCCCGGAAATCGGTCCATTCGTGGTCCAGTTCGATGGCCTCATCAAAGGCCACACGGGCAATTTCGGCGGCGATGGCACGGATGCGTTTCGCGGGAATGCCGCAGCGCTCTGCCACGGATTCGGGGGCGTGATCGTCAGAGAGGTACTTCTCGGCCATCAGGTGGAAGACCGGACGATGAGTGACGCCGTCCTTTTCGTAGGTGGCTGACAGGTCCGGGCGGACGCCGGGTTTGTCAAATGCGGTTGGCTTACCCGTGACGCGGTCGATGACCAGAGGCTTGCCATCGGCGTCGCGTAGGAACAGACCCTTTTCGGGACCGTCGGCTGCATTCACCAGAACCGGCGCGTTGGTGTAGCGGCTGAGGTAGTCCAGATCGATCTTACCCGCCTTCATCAGCACGTGGATCAGAGACAAGATGAACAGACCATCGGTGCCGGGTGTAATCCCGACCCAGTCATCGGCGACAGCGTTATAGCCAGAGCGGATCGGATTCACCCCGATCACCCGCGCGCCGCGCGCCTTGATCTTGCCGATGCCCATCTTGATCGGGTTGCTGTCATGGTCCTCGGCCACGCCGAACAGCATGAACAGTTTTGTGTGGTCCCAATCGGGTTGTCCGAACTCCCAGAAGGCGCCGCCCATTGTGTAGATTCCGCCCGCCGCCATATTGACGGAACAAAACCCGCCATGTGCGGCATAGTTCGGAGTACCAAAATTCTGTGCCCAGAATGACGTGAAGCTCTGGCTCTGATCGCGACCGGTGAAAAACGCCAGTTTTTGCGGCGCAGTCTCGTGCAACTCGTTCAGCCAGCCGACGGCGGTGCTGATCGCCTCATCCCATTCGATCTCGCGAAATTCACCCGAACCGCGTGGACCGACTCGGCGCAGGGGCTTGCGCAGGCGGGATGGTGCATTGACCTGCATAATCCCGGCACTGCCCTTGGCGCAAAGAACACCCTTGTTCACCGGATGGTCGCGGTTGCCTTCGATATAAGCGACCTTGCCGTCCTTCATGTGGACGTTGATGCCGCAACGACAGGCACACATGTAGCACGTAGTTTTCCGGACCTCGTCCGAGACCTTAGGCGATGTGTCGATAACGGGCTGGTTCATGGGAGTCCCTTTTGCTGGTTATCAGACCCTTCTGGCATTCCGGTCAGGTCGAAATTGTATTTTGACCGGCTTTACCCGGTTTTTTCTTGTGTCTCAGTGTGTTGTGCCTGAACCGCTGTCACGGCGATCATATGCAGCACATCATCGGCTGAACAGCCGCGTGACAGGTCGTTTGCGGGTTTCGCCAACCCTTGCAGAACCGGCCCGATGGCCTCGGCCCCTCCTATGCGCTGCGCGATCTTGTAGCCAAGATTGCCAGCGTCGAGATTTGGGAACACAAATACATTGGCCTTCCCTTCCAGCGGCGAGTTTTTGGCCTTCTTGCTTGCCACCTCAGGTACGTAAGCGGCATCGAACTGCAGTTCTCCGTCGATCAACAGGTGTGGGCTGGCGGCTTTGGCGATACGGGTGGCCTCGACCACCTTTGACACTTTGGGGTGGTTGGCACTGCCGCTGGTCGAGAAGGACAGCATTGCAACGCGTGGCTCGTGACTTGTCAGCGCATGGTAGGACGCGGCAGAGGCCTGTGCGATCTCGGCCAGTTCCCGTTCGTCGGGATCGACGACCAGACCGCAATCGGCAAATATGTGGGCGCCCTGAACCGCGTGATGGTCGCGGTCGTAGATCATCAGAAAGAAGCTGGACACCATATGGGCGTTTGGAGCCTTGCCAATGATCTGCAAAGCGGCGCGCACGGTATCTGATGTGGTTTCGACCGCACCCCCAACCGTACCGTCAGCCAGTCCCAGATGCACCAACATCGCGGCATAGTTCAGGCGGTTCCGGATCAGCTTCTGCGCATTTTCGGGCGTCATGCCCTTGTGCTTGCGCAGCTCATAATAGGCCGAGGCAAACCGATCCGTATGGGGGGACGTGGTCGGATCGTGAATCTCGATCCCGTCAACGTCTGCTCCGCCCTTCTCGGCCAGCAGAGCTGCCACTTGCGCGTGATCGCCGACAAGGATGATTTCGGCGGCGTTCTCGGCACGCGCTTTAAGCGCACCTTCTACAACACGTGGATCATCGCCCTCGGAAAGGGCGATGATCTTTTTGGAACTGGTCGCAGCCCCAAGAATTTGATGCAGGGGCTTCACTGCGATCAGGCCTCGACCTGCGGTGTCATGTCTGCGGCGTCGACGCCTGCGACGGCGACGGGTTTTTTCATGGCGTCGCGGCGGAAGGGTTCGCCCAGTT